>JANPGL010000585.1:0-6267 GCA_031423915.1 Actinomycetes bacterium
GCTGACGCGCCGCGCACCGGGTCGACCGGCGGCCACCGTGTACGTGGCCCGCGTCGACACCGTCGACGTAGGCGTCTTCACGGAGCTGACGACGCGCAGGCGCGCCGTGGCCTGCTCCGGAGTCAGGTCGACGACCACGTACCCACGCCGGTCGCTCTCGGCCAGCTTGAGGTGCGCGTTCTCGCGCCGAAGGGTGTCCGACTGGCTCTGCGGTCGGCCCTGCGACGTGATCGATGTCCCGCAGAACTCGGTGGCGACGATACGAGCGCGGGGCTGGGCGAAGTCGAGCTTGGGGTCGGCGACGTAGTTCGTGTGGGCATCGCCGCCGAGGACGAGACAGCTGCGCGCGTCGACGTCGACGAGGTGCTGCAGGATGCGGCGACGGGCCGCCGGGTACCCGTCCCAGGCGTCGGTCCAGAACTGCTCGGCGGTGCCGACCTTCGGATCGGCACGGGCCATCAGCGTCTGCTGGGCGACCACGTTCCACTTCTCGCTCGCCTGTCGAACGCCATCGGCCAGCCAGCGCTCCTGCGTCTGGCCGAGCATCGTGCGGTTCTCGTCGAACAGCGCGCGACACGTCGGTCCGACGACGTTGGCGCCGCCACGCCCGGCGCGCGGGCAGGCCTGTGGAGTCCGGTACTGGCGACCGTCGAGCAGGTGGAGGCGAGCGAGCCGACCCACGTCGTATTGGGCATACAACAACATGTCGGCACCGCGCGGCCGGGCCGCCTCACGGAGCGGCATGTGCTCGAAGTAGGCCTGGTACGCCGCAGCACGCCGGGCGAGGAACTGGGGATCGAGATCCTCGGAACGATCGCCGGCATAGTCGTTGTCGACCTCGTGGTCGTCCCACACGACGAGCCACGGCACGGCCGCATGCAGCGCCTGAAGGTCGGTGTCGGTCTTGTACTGCGCGTGCCGATTGCGGTACTCGTCGAGCGTACGGGGCTCACCGGCCGAGTGGCGACGGACGAGATCCGTCCCCCACGACGACTCGTAGATGTAGTCACCGAGGAAGAGCATCGTGTCGACGTCCTCGTCGACCATGTGACGATGGGCGCTGAAGTACCCCTGCTCGTACTGCTGGCACGAGGCGAACGCGAGCCGCCATGCGCTCTTGGCCGTGCGCGGGCCGGGCAGCGTGCGGGTTCGGCCGACCGGGCTGACGTCGTCACCAGCGCGGAAGCGGTACCAGTACCAGCGATCGGCGCGCAGCCCTGTGACCTCGACGTGCACGCTGTGGCCACGGCCGGGAAGCGCGTCGGTGGCACCGCTCGCCACCACGGTGGCGAATCGCTCGTCGCTGGCCACCTCCCACCGCACGACGATGGGTTGCGCCTCCACACCGCCACCGTGCAGCGGATCGGGCGCGAGACGTGTCCAGATCACGATGCCGTCCGACGAGGGCGCGCCCGAGGCGACCCCGAGCGTGAAGGGGTAGCCGGTGAAGCGCGCACGCACCAGCCCGGGCTGGCTGCTCGGCACCCACCAGTCGTCCGGAGTGCGCTCCGCAGCATCGAGGGCGAACGAAACCGGTGCGCGTCGTGCGCGGCGGGCGGCCATGGCCGGTTTCTAGTCGATCCTTCGGTGGCCGGGCGGCGAACGCCCCGGAAATCCTCGGCGCTGGCGCCCCGCCGGCAACTCCCTTGCGCCTTGCGGTACCAGGCGATAGCACCACCTCCATGCTTTCCCCGATCGACGTGGCGTCGTTGCGCGCCGCCACCCCCGGTACCGCGCACGTCGCCCACCTCAACAACGCCGGCGCCGCGCTGATGTCGGCGGCGACCCTGGCGGCCGTGCACGCCCACCTCGACCTCGAGGCGACGATCGGCGGCTACGAGGCCGCCGACCAGGCGGCGGCGCTCCGGGCCGCCACCCGCACGAACGCTGCCGCGCTGCTCGGCGGCTCGCCCGACGAGGTGGCGATCGTGGCCAACGACACCGCGGCGTTCGGCAAGGCGTTCTGGGGCTTCGTCCTCGGCGGCGGGCTGCGCGGCGGCGGTCGCATCCTCGTCGACCGGGTGGCCTACGGCAGCCACTACTTCGCCACCCGTCAGTCGGCCGCACTGGCCGACGTGACCGTCGAGGTGGTGCCCAGCGACGACGACGGCACGCTCGACGTCGACGCGCTCCGGGACCGGCTCGGCGACGACGTGCGCCTGGTGTCGGCCACCCACGTCCCGACGCACCGCGGCCTCGTGAACCCGGTGGCCGAGGTCGGTGCCGCGTGCCGGGCCGCCGGTGTGCCGTTCTTCCTCGACGCCTGCCAGTCGGTCGGCCAGCTGCCCGTCGACGTCGGCACCATCGGGTGCGACGTGCTCACCGCCACCGGCCGCAAGTGGTTGCGGGGCCCACGCGGCACCGGCCTGCTCTGGGTGCGGCGCGGCTTCCTCGAGCGGCTCGACCCCATCGGCCTCGACGGCGCCGGCTCGACATGGGCGGTCGACGGGCCGGTGCTCAACGCCGACGCCACCCGGTTCGAGGAGTTCGAGCAGCCGGTGGCCGCGGTCATCGGCCTGGGCGTGGCAATCGGTGAGACCCTGGCGCTCGGCATCGACGCCATCGCGGGGCGCATCGGTGCGCTGGCCGAAGGACTACGTGCGCGGCTCGACGCGGTGCCCGGCGTCACGGTGCGCGACGGCGGCCAGGAGCGGAGCGGCATCGTGACGTTCACGGTCGACGGCGTCGACGCGGCCGACGTTCGCAGCCGGTTGTCGGGCGCCGGCGTGAACGTCAGCACCAGTGGTGTCGCAGCGGCGCAGCTCGACCTGGGCGGCAAGGACTACGACGCCGTCGTGCGCGCGTCGCCGCACGTGTACAACACCACCGAGGAACTCGACCGGTTGCTCGACGTGGTGGAACGCGCCGCCGCGCACTGATCACCCCGCGAAATCCCGTCGTGTCGGCCCTCGCCCCCGGCCGCAGCGGCTAGAACGGCCGGCCGTGATCGACGTCGAGGCTGCCCCGAACGAGCCGCGCAACCGCCAGGCGGCGCTGGCGGTGGCGACGCTGTTCTTCGTCAACGGCGCCACGTTCTCGAACTGGCTCCCCCGGGTGCCCGAGATCCGTGACCACCTCGGGCTCGGCAACGCCGGCCTGGGCGCCACCCTCCTGGGGGGCGGGTTGGGCGGCATCATCGGGTCGCTGCTCGTCGGCCGGGCCATGGACCGCGCCGGTAGCAAGCGTCTGCTGGTGACCGCGGCGAGCCTGCTGTCGATCGGTGTGCCCCTCATCGCGTTCGCCCCGGCGGCGGTCGTGTTGCTGCTGTTGCTCACTGCGCTCGGCACGCTCGACGTGTTCAACGACGTCGCCATGAACGCCCAGGGCGTCACGGTGCAGGGCCGAATCGGTCGGTCGATCATGAACCGGCTGCACGCCATGTGGAGCCTCGGTTTCACGGGCGGTGCGCTCGTCGGCTCGGCCGCGGCCGCCGCCGGCATCGGGTTGCGCCTCCACCTCACGTTGGTAGGCGCGGTGCTGCTGACGACCGTGTGGGTCGTGCAGCGTTGGCTCGTGCCGGTCGACCCGCCCGCCGAACCGGTCGACCCTGTGGCCAGCGGCGGCCGAGCGCGACGCTTCTCGCCGACCGTCGTGGCCATGTCGCTCGCTGCGCTGGCCGCCGCCGTGCTCGAGGTCATGCCGAACGACTGGTCGTCGGTGCTGATGCGAGACGTGTTCGACCTGGGCAAGGCCAGCGGCTTCGGGACGGTGGCGTGCGCCGGCGCCATGCTCGTGGGGCGGTTGAGTGGCGACCACGTGTTGGATCGCGTCGGCGAGCGGAAGCTCCTGAACGGGGCGCTCGTGCTCGTGGGCACGGGCGCACTCGTCACCGTGGTGGCCCCGGTGGCGGCCGTCGGGCTGCTCGGGCTCGTGATCTGGGGCCTCGGGCTCTCGGTGGTGTTCCCGCAGCTCTACGCCCGCGCGGCGCGGCTGCCCGGTACCTCGGCCGGGGCGGGCCTCGGGTCGATGCTGCTCGGCCAACGCCTCGGCGGCATGCTCACGGCCGTCAGCGTGGGCGCACTGGCCGACTGGCAGAACCTGCGGGTGGCGTTCGCCGTGGCCGGCGGCACCGCATTCGCCCTCCTCGCCGTCACGTCCCACCGCACCAACGCCGCCGTCGCCTCCTGAAACCCTGCCGTCCCGCCCCGCCCCGGCTCGGCCCGGCCCGGCCGCATTTGATGCGACCAGGCCGTCGCCACCTCGGAGTTGGACGCAACAAATGCGCCTGGGCCGCGAGACGTGGGCAGTCCGGCTGGGACGCCGCGGAAACCCCCGGCCGATCCGGGCGGCAGGTCGCTAGCGTCGAAGGGATGTCCGGATCGCACTGGGGTTTCCTCGTCGCGCTGGTCCGGCCCCATCGTCGGGCCTTCTCGGCCTATGGTCTGCTGTTGTCGGTGGCCACGGCGCTGCCGATCATCGGCACGCTGCTCATCGCCCACTTCGTCGACCTCGTCGTCGCCGGCGCGCACGTCGGTCGCGTGGCGCCGTTCGGCCTCGGGTACGCGGGCGTCGGTCTGGCGTCGTCGGCCGTCGGCGTGCTCGTCACCTGGCGCTCCACGGCGTTGGCCTGGCGCGTCACGAACGGGTTGCGCCACGACCTGGCCAGCCACGTGCTGCACGCCGACCTGTCGTTCCATCGCGATCGCACGCCCGGCGAGCTGCTCACCCGGTGCGACGGCGACGTCACCTCGCTCACCACGTTCCTCGGGGGTGTGGTCGCCCGTCTCGTCGGCATCGGGCTGCTGGCCGTGGTGTCCGTCGTCGTGCTGGCGGTGGCCGAACCGAGGCTCGCGCCGGTGCTGGTAGTCGGCTACACGATCCTCGGCTGGACGATGTGGAAGGTGAAGGACGTCTCGACGACCGCAGTGCTGGCCGAGCGCGTCATCGACGCCGACACCAACTCGATCGCCGAGCAGTACCTGGCCGGCGCGGAAGACGTCGCCGCGCTCGGCGCGGGCGCCCACGGCGTGCGCCGCTTCGCCGAGCCCGCCGGGCGCCTGGTGGAGGCCATCGGCGAGCGCGTCCGCTACGAGATGCGCGTCCAGGGGTCGATCAAGACCGTGGCGGCGCTGTGCATGATCGCGGTGCTCGTGGCCGGCGGCCTGGGCGTGTCGCAGGGGTGGGTGACCGTCGGCGGCGTGGTGCTCGCCTTCCAGCTCGTGCAGATCGTGCGGCGGCCCGTGGAGCACCTCACGTGGCGTCTGCAGGAGTCGCAGGGCGTGGCGGGCGCCGCCCGTCGCGTCATCGACCTGCTCGACGAGCGCAGCCGGGTGGTGTCGGGCACGGGCACGCTGCCCGACGGTCCGCTCGACCTCCGCTTCGACCACGCGGGTCTCGTGTACGACGACGCGGCCGAGGGCGAGAAGGCGCTCACCGACCTCGACCTCACCATCGCCGCCGGTCGCGTGGTCGGCCTCGTGGGTCGGTCGGGATCGGGCAAGACCACGATCGCCCGGCTGGTGCTGCGACTCGTGACCCCCACGTCGGGCCGGCTGCTGGTGGGCGGCACCGACATCGCCGGTCTCGACGACATCGCCTACCGCCGGCGTGTCGGCGCCATCCCGCAGGACGTGCAGCTGTTCCCCGGCTCGGTGCGCGACAACGTGACGATGTTCGCCACCGTCGGCGATGCGGCGGTGGTGGCGGCGCTGCGCGACGCCGGCCTCGGCGCCTGGTTCGACGACCTGCCGGACGGGCTCGACACCCGGCTGGCGGCCGACGCCCGCACCGACGACGACAACGGCGCGGGCCTCTCGGCCGGCGAGGCACAGCTGCTGGCCATCGCCCGCGCCCTGCTGCGCCGGCCCGACCTGGTCGTGCTCGACGAAGCGACCTCGCGCGTCGACCCGGCGACCCAGGCCGCCATCTCGGGTGCGCTCGGGCGCCTGGTGGCGGGTCGCACCGGCGTGATCATCGCCCACCGACTCGAGACCCTCGACGTGTGCGACGACATCGCCGTGCTGGCCGACGGCGAACTGGTGGAGTTCGGGGCGCGCACCGCACTGGCTGCCGACCCGGCCTCGCACTACGCCCGGCTGCGTGCCGTGGGCGCCGACGCCGAGGAGCTGGCATGAGCACCACCGCCCGGCCGCCGCGCCGGTTCCACGGTGAACGGCGCATGCTCGTGGCCGCCAACTACCGACCGTGGCCCTACTGGCTCGGCACGGCGGCGTGGATCGCATTCTTCGTGTCGCCCATCGTGCCCGGCTGGCTCATCGGGCAGGTCTTCGACGAGCTCCAAACGACCGGCGAGTCAGCGCGCCTGTG
>JANPGL010000586.1:0-5830 GCA_031423915.1 Actinomycetes bacterium
CGACGTGGTGGCCGAGAACTACACGCCGCGCGTCATGGCCTCGTTCGGGCTCGACTATGAGGTGCTGCGCGCCGCCAACGAGCGCATCGTGCTGGTGGCGCTCTCGGGATTCGGTGCGACGGGACCGTGGCGCGACTACTCGGCGTTCGCCTTCCCCACGGAGGAGGTGTCCGGTCTGGCGTACCACAACGGCGTGCCGGGTGGGCCGCCGATGCTGGCTGGGCACTCGGTCACGGACGTGTTCGCCGGCGCCATGGGCGCGGTCGCCGTGCTCGCCGCGCTGGAACGGCGCGAGCACACCGGCCACGGCGACTACCTCGACCTCAGCCAGATCGAGACGCTCACGACGTTCCTCGCTGCGCCGCTTCTCGACGCCCAGCTCAACGGACGCGACGGCGCGCGGCGGGGGAACGACCGTGACGAGATGGTGCCCCACGGGGTGTTCCCGTGCCTGCCGACGGGGGAGTGGCTGGCGGTGGCGGTGCGCGACGACCGCGACTGGCGGGCGCTGTGCTCGGCCATCGGCGACGACGAGCTGGCCGCCGATCCGTCGTTGGCCACGACGGCCGGTCGCCTGGCGCAGCGCGAGCGCGTCCACGGCGCGCTGGCGGCGTGGACCTCGGTGCGCGATGGGAGCGGTGCCGCGGCGCTGCTGCAGGAGGCCGGGGTGCCGGCGTCGGCGGCGATGAAACCCTCGGGACTCCTGGCCGACGACCAGCTCTGGGAGACGGGCTTCTTCGCGCTCATCGACCGTGCCGTCGTGGGTGTGCATCCCTATCCGGGGCCGGTCGTGCGCCTGGCCGACACGCCGGCCACGTTCGACAGGCCCGCGCCGCTCTACGGGGAGCACACCGCCGAGGTGCTGGCGGAGCTGCTCGGCATCGACGAGGCCGGGCTCGCCGAGCTGCGCCGCGACGGCGTCACCTCGGTCGAACCCGGGTCGCAGGACTGGCGGTAGTCAGCGCGCGGTCTCGCCATCGACGACCGTCCCGCGCCAGCCGCCCGACTCGCGGCCGCGCGCCTCGATGAACTCGCGGAAGTGCTTCAGCTCGGTGGTGGCGCGGTGGCCGACCAGCCCGAGCTTGTCGCCCACCTGCTCGAGCGCGCCGTCGGGCTCGAAGTCGAGCTCCAGCGTGACGAGCGTCCGCTCGGCGGTGAGCGGCTCGAACGACACCCTCCCGGCGTTGCGGGCGCCGTCGACCGACTCCCAGGCCACCGTTCGATCGGGGATCTGCTCGACGATGCGCGCGTCCCACTCCCGTCGTTGACCGGCGATCTCGGCGACCCAGTGCAAGTGCGTGTCGCCATGCTGTTCGACGCGCTCGACGCCCGGCATGAACTGGGGGAACTGCTCGAACTGGGTCCACTGGTCGTAGACCACGCGCACGGGGCACTCGATCTCGATGGTGGTGTCGTGCTTTGCCATGGGTGCGCTCCTCGGAAGGCTTGGGGTGCCGCCACGCCCCACCGCGCCTACCCGTGTGCCGCCCATCGAAACCTGTGGCGTCGTTGGTGGGCGCCTCCGGCTGGCCGCTACCGTCCCCGTCGTCGCACACCATGGGGGGAGTGGGGATGGACCCGCGCTATTCGGCCGAGGCGGAGGCGTACCGCGCCACGATCAAGGGCTTCCTGTCGGACAACCTGCCGGCCGGCTGGGCCGGCGTCGGCGCGCTGCCGGAGGACGAGCGCCACGCCTGGGTCGAGAGTTGGCGCCAGCGCCTGGTGGCCAACGACCTCATCGCTCCGGCGTGGCCGAAGGAGTACGGCGGCGCCGGACTGTCGGCCATCGAGCGCGTCGTGCTGCACGAGGAGTTCGCCAAGGCCGCCGTGCCCGCCGGTGGGGCCAACGACGGCTTCGGCATGGGCATGATCGGCCCGACGATCATGGTCATGGGCACCGAGGAGCAGAAGCGCCACTACCTGCCGCGCATCCTGTCGGGCGAGGATCGCTGGTGCCAGGGCTACTCGGAGCCGAACTCGGGCTCCGACCTCGCCTCGTTGGCCACGCGCGCCGAGCTCGACGGTGACGAGTGGGTGATCAACGGCCAGAAGATCTGGACGTCCGAGGCGCACACGGCCAACTGGATCTTCGTGCTGTGCCGCACCGACGCCGACGCGCCAAAGCACCGCGGCATCTCGTTCCTGGTGGCGCCCATGGACCAGCCGGGCATCGAGGCCCGCCCGATCATCAACATCACCGGGAGCCACGACTTCAACGAGGTGTTCTTCACCGACGCCCGTACGGCGCGCGGCAACGTGATCGGCGGCGTGAACGACGGCTGGCGCGTGGCCAACCAGCTGCTCGCCTACGAGCGGGGCGACGACGCCACGCTCGTGTCGTACCGCATGCGGGCCGCGGCCGATGCGCTGCTCGAGCTGGCGCGTGAGCGCGGCCTCGACCGCGACCCGGTGATCCGCCAGCGGTTGGCGTGGGTGTTCTCGAAGGTCGAGATCCTGCGCTTCTACGGCATGCGCACGCTCACCGCCGTGCTGGGCAACGGGGTGCTGGGGCCGGAGTCGTCGGTCAACAAGATCCTGTGGAGCGAGCTGTTCCAGAAGATGACCGAGCTCTCGCTCGACCTGCTCGGCGCGGAGGGCACGGTCATCGAGGGGACCGCACCGCTGTCGAACCTCGCGCCCGACGCGGCCGGCGACCCGCCGGGCTCGAACCGGTGGATCACCCACTTCCTGGGGGCCCGCCCGGCCTCGATCTACTCGGGGTCGAACCAGATCCAGCGCAACATCCTGGGCGAGCGCGTGCTGGGTCTACCCAAGGAGCCTCGGGCCGACGAGGGCCCCTGGAGCGCCACGAAGCGCTTCTGAGCGGTCGATCCGGCCGACGTTCAGCCGGCGCGGTCGAGCAGGCCGTGCCGGCGGCGGATCGCCTTGTCGGCGGTCGAGAACACCAGCGCGTCGACCACGATGCCGATGACCAGGATCACGACCATCGAGGCGAGCAGGCCCGGGCTGTCGGCCAGGTCGCGCGCGGTCTGCATCTGCACGCCGATCGACTGCTTGCCGAGGATGATGACGAGCAGTTCGCCCGCCATCAGGCTGCGCCAGGCGAACGCCCAGCCCTGCTTGAACCCCGACAGCATGCTGGGCAGCGACGCCGGCAGCACGACCGTGCGGTACAGGCCGAAGCCTCGGGCGCCCAGGACGCGACCGGCGCGCAGCAGCAGCGGCGGCACGTGGTCGATGCCCGAGATGACGCCGTTGGCGATGGCCGGGGCGGCGCCGAGCACGACGACGAACAAGATGGCGCCCTCGGACCGCTTGAACAGCAGCAGGGCCAAGGGGAACCACGCCACCGACGGCATCGTCTGCAGGCCGGTCACGAACGATCCGAAGGCCAGGCGCATGACGCGCCAACGGGCGATGAGCGTGCCGGCCACCAGCCCGATGACCGTGGCGAGGGCGAAGCCGATGAGGGCGCGCTGCATCGTGATGCCGACGGCCCGGGGGATCGAGCCGTCGGCGACGCCGTCGCGCAGCGACTGGAACACGCGCCAGGGCCCGGGGAGGATGTCCTCGCGCTTCCAGTGGCTCCACACGACGGCCTGCCAGAGCAGCAGGGCGATGGCAACGGCGCCGAGCTTCGGCCACGCCGACGCCCAGATGCGGGCGGCCAACGAGCGGCGACCGTCGCCGTCGAGCTGGAGGTGGTCGAGGCCGGCGACCTCGAAGGCTCGCTCGAGCGTCTCGTCGACGACCGCCGCGGTGGACAGCGGGTTGTCAGTCGTTCGCATGGCGGCGCACCTCCGCGTGCAGCTGCTGGGTGACGCGGGCGGCCATCTCGTTGAGCGCGGCGTCGTCGAGCCGTCGCGGGCGGGTGAGGTCGACCGGCACGTCGGCCAGGACGCGGCCCGGGCGGCTCGACAGCACGACCACGCGGTCGGCCAGGCGCACCGCCTCGCGCACGTCGTGGGTGACGAACAGGCACGTGAAGCCGCGCTCGCGCCACAGGCGCTCGAGCTCGTTGTGCAGCACGTCGCGGGTGATGGCGTCGAGCGCGCCGAACGGCTCGTCCATCAGCAGCACCTCGGCGTCCTGGGCCAGCGCTCGGGCCAGTGCGGCGCGCTGGCGCATACCGCCCGACAGCTCGTGCGGGCGCTTGTCCTCGAAGCCGGCCAGGTGCACGGCGGCGAGCAGCTCGTGGGCCCGGGCGCGACGGTCGCCTCTCGGCACGCCTGCGAGCCGCAGCGCGGTCTCGACGTTGCGGGCGATCGTCTGCCACGGGAACAGCGCCGACTCCTGGAACATCAGGGCGGCGTGCCCGTCGACGCGCACCGAGCCCGCCGACGGGGCGTCGAGCCCGGCCAGCAAGTGGAGCAGCGTGCTCTTGCCGCAGCCCGACGCGCCGACGACGGCGACGAACTCGCCGTGGCGAAGCGACAACGACAGGCCGTCGAGCGCGACGACGCCGGTGCGGCTGTTGCCGAAGCGCTTCACGAGGTCGCGGACCTCGACGACGCTGCGGCCGGACACGGCCCCGGACGCGCCGAAGGCCGGCGCCTCAGCGCCGGCCACGGTGCCCCGGGTGGGGGAGTCGAACACGGTGGTCATAGGTCCTTCACCGCTGGCTTGCCCTTGGCCGCCAGCACCTTGTTGAGGATGGTCAGGTCGTAGATGCCCTTCAGATCGACGGGGTCGAGCAAGCCGACGGCCTGCGCGTCCTTCGCCGACTTGTCGAGCGACGAGGCGATGGGGTCGAGCGTGAACTGGAGGTTCGTCCACGAGCCGGTGATGACCTTGTCGGACAGGGGCTTGCCGGTGGCCTTCTCGATGCCGGCGTTCGTCGCCTTCTGGGAGGCGGCGGGGTCGGCGGCGATGGCGTCGATCGAGGCCGCGAGGCCCTCGACGAGGTGCTCGACCGTGTCGGGGTGGGCCTTCAGGAACTTCTGGCTGACGATCAGGTGGGTGGTGACGAACTTGCCCTCGGGCCACAGGGTCTTCTCGTCGACGAGCACCTTGCCGCCGCCCTCCTGCACGAGCCGGGTGGCCCACGGCTCGGGCACCCAGGCGCCGTCGATGTCACCCGTCTTGAACGCGGCGAGCGTGTCGGCGTTGGCCTGCGGCACGACGGCCACGTCGCCGCCGCCCGCCTTGTCGGTCTTCAGGCCGGCGGCGAGAAGCCACGAGCGCAGCGCCACGTCCTGCGTGCCGCCCAGCTGGGGCGAGGCGACCTTCTTGCCCTTCAGATCGGCGGCGCTGTTGATCGTGGGCTTCGTGATCAGGAAGGCGCCGCCGGACGTGGAGCCGGCCACGATCCTGATGGCCTGACCCTTCGACTTGGCCCACAGGTTGATGGCCGGGTTCGGGCCGATGAACGTGGCGTCGATGGCGTCGGCGTTCAGGGCCTCGACGGCCTCGGGGCCGGCGTTGAACGTGGCGCCCTTGAGCGTGACGTCGGCGCCGAGCGCTTTGGCGAACAGGCCCTCTTCGAAGCCGACGATGGCCGGGGCGTGCGTGACGTTCGGGAAGTAGCCCAGCCGAAGCGTGACGGGGCCGCTCGACTTCGTGGCCACGGTCGTGGTCGCCGCGGCGGTGGCGGCGACCGCTGCGGTCGTCGGCGCGACGGCGGTGGTCGCCGCGGCGGCGACCGTCGTGCCGGCGGCAGCTGTGGTGGGGGAGGAATTGCCCGAGCTCGACGAGCCGCAGGCGGCGGCCACGAGACCGAGGCCGGCAGCGAGGAGGGCGGGAAGGGATCGGCGCATGTTGGCGGGGGCTCCGAGGGGAAAGGGGTTAATGCTGATCGGAATGATCAGGTATATTTCGCTGCACTCTGGTGGGAAAGACCCCGGGCTGTCAAGCGCGTGCGACACTGGGC
>JANPGL010000587.1:0-15702 GCA_031423915.1 Actinomycetes bacterium
CGCTGCTGCGCGAGCGCCGCTTCTGGTCGGCCCTCGCCTACATCCCGCAGATGGCCGGCATGGACCCCGAGGCCACCGGCCTGGGCGGCCGACCCTCCATCCTGTCGACCGAAGGTGACGAGCACGGGCGCCTGCGCCGCCTGGTGGCCCCGACGTTCACACCCAAGGCCGCCGACCGCCTGCGGCCCTTCATGCGCGGCGTCATCGAGCGGCTCGTCGACGCCATCGACGCCGACGGACACGGCGAGTTCGTCGAGGCCGTGTGCGAGCCGTACCCCATCCCCATCATCTGCGAGCTGCTCGGCGCGCCCGCCGAGGACTGGAAGCTGTTCAGCGAGTGGGCCACCGACCTGCTGCGCATCTTCAACATGGACCTGGCCAACGACCTGCCTCGCATCCGCGCCGCGCGCGAGGCGCTCGACACCTACGTGGGTGCGCTCATCGCCGAGCGCCGAGCCGCACCGCGCGACGACCTGCTGAGCGACCTGATCGCCGCCGAAGAGGCCGGCGACCGGCTCTCCACCGACGAGCTGATGACCATGGCCCAGGCGGTCCTGGTGGCCGGCACCGACACGACGCGCAACCAGCTCGCCTGCACGATGTCGCTCTTCGCCGAGCACCCCGACCAGTGGAAGCTGCTCGTCGACGACCCGTCGCTGGCACCGCGAGCGGTGGAGGAGTCGATGCGCTACCTCGGCGCGGTGCGCGGCACGGCCCGCATCGCCAGCGAGGACATCGAGCTCGACGGCATCCGCTACCCGAAGGGCACGTTCGTGTTCCCGAGCTTCGTGGCCGCCAACTTCGACGCCGACGTGTGGACCGAACCCGAGCGCTTCGACATCACGAAGGAGTCGGCGCACACGCCGCACCTCACGTTCGGCTCGGGCATCCACTACTGCCTGGGCGCGTGGCTGGCGCGCGCCGAGCTGCAGGAGGCGTTGCCCGTGCTGGCCGCCCGCTGGCCCGACATCCGCCTGGCCGGCCCGATCACCTGGAAGCCGCAGCAGTTCGGCATCTGGGGCCCGGCCACCCTTCCGCTCGCCTGGCGCTGACGCGATTGGCCGAGGCGGGATGCGGGTAGCACCGGACCATGGACGCCATCACCCTCCTCCGCACCGACCACAAAGCCGTCGAGGTGCTCTTCAAACGCTTCGAGAAGGCGGGTGATCGCGCCCTCGTCGAGAAGCGCCAGATCGTCGACCGGATCATCGAAGCGCTGTCGGTCCACTCCGCTATCGAGGAACAGGTCTTCTACCCGGTGGCGCGGGCCACGGTGCCCGACACCGAGCGCATCAGCCTGGAGAGCCTCGAGGAGCACCACGTCGTCAAGTGGCTGCTGTCCGAGCTCGCCGACATGGACCCGGCCCACGAGCGGTTCGACGCCAAGGTGACCGTGCTGATCGAGAACGTCCGTCACCACGTGAAGGAGGAGGAGACCGAGTTCTTCCCCCTGATGCGGGCCGGTCTCGGGCGCAAGGCGATGGCGGACCTGGGCGCCGCACTCGAGAACGCCAAGAAGACGGCGCCCACGCATCCGCACCCCCGTGCCCCCGATGCCCCGCCGGCCAACGCGCTCGTGGGCGCCATCGCCGGTGTCGTCGATCGGGTCGGCGACAACCTGAGCGGCGTGGCGCAGGGCGGCGTGACGGCGGTGCACGACCTCATCGCCCGCATCACCGCGTGACCGAGGCGCCCGACCGGTGGGCCACAGGGCTCCCGGCCATCGCCACCACCGTGAACCGGACGTTCCAGGCCATGGGTCCGCGCCGCGCCGGTTCGGCCCTGCGCGTCATCAACCAACCGGGCGGCTTCGATTGCCCCGGGTGCTCTTGGCCCGAGGCCCCGCCCGGTGAACGCCATCACATCGAGTTCTGCGAGAGTGGCGCGAAAGCGGTGGCCGAGGAGGCGACCCGGGCGCGGATCGACGAGTCGTTCTTCGCCCGCCACTCGATCGCGGACCTGCGCACACGGTCGGACTACTGCCTCGGCCAGGCCGGCCGGCTGACGTGCCCGATGATCAAGCGACCGGGCGGCACGCACTACGAACCGATCGCGTGGGACGCGGCGTTCGCCGAAATCGCGAAGCAGCTTCGCGCGCTCGAACCCGATCGTGCGGTCTTCTACACGTCGGGCCGCACCGGGAACGAGGCGGCGTTCGTCTACCAGCTCATGGCGCGCAGCTACGGCACGAACAACCTGCCGGACTGCTCGAACATGTGCCACGAGCCGACGAGCTTCGCGCTGGGCCGATCGATCGGCATCGGCAAAGGCTCCGTGCAGATGGACGACTTCGCCCAGGCCGAAGTGATCCTCGTGGTCGGGCAGAACCCCGGGAGCAACCACCCCCGCATGCTGACGACGCTCGAGCAGGCGAAGCGGGCCGGCGCTCACATCATCGCCATCAACCCGTTGCCCGAGGCCGGGCTGATCCGGTACAAGAACCCCCAGACGGTGCGCGGCATCGTCGGGCACGGCACCGACATCGCCGATCTCCACCTGCCGGTGCGACTCGGTGGCGATCACGCGCTCTTCCAGCTGTGGAACCACCGCCTCCTGGCCCAGCCGTCGAGCGCGTTCGTCGACCGCGCGTTCATCGACGCCCACACGTCGGGCTTCGACGAGCTCGAACGCCACCTGGCCGACGTCGACGTCGACGCGTTGCTGGCCGTCACGGGGCTGCCGTCGGCGCTCGTCGATCGCGCCTTCGCCATGATCGCGGGCGCCCGTCGGCTGATCATCTGTTGGGCCATGGGCATCACCCAGCATCTCGACGCGGTCGACACCATCGACGAGATGACGAACCTGGCGCTGCTCGGTGGCCACATCGGCCGCCCGGGCGCGGGCCTCTGCCCGATCCGCGGGCACAGCAACGTCCAGGGCGACCGCACCATGGGCATCTTCGAGCGTCCGTCCGCCGAGCTGCTCGACGCGCTCGACGCCGAGTTCGGCATCACGTCGCCGCGCCCACCGGGTCTCGACACCCTCGACGCGGTGCGGGCGCTGTCGACGGGCGAGGCCCGCGCCCTGATCAGTCTCGGCGGGAACTTCGTGCGGGCCACGCCCGACACCGATCTCACCGAACGGGCGTTGGCCGGTGCGCAGCTGACGGTCCAGATCTCGACCAAGCTGAACCGGTCCCACGTGGTGTGCGGCGAGACCGCCATCATCCTGCCGACGCTCGGCCGCACCGACGTGGATCGCAGCCCTCGCGGTCCCCAGTTCGTGACGGTGGAGGACTCGATGAGTGTGGTCCACAGCTCGACCGGTGTGCTCGAGCCTCCCTCGGCCGAGCTGCGCAGCGAGGTGGCGATCGTGTGCGACCTCGCCGCCGCGCTGCTGGGCGCCGACCACCCGGTCCCGTGGGGCGCCCTGCGCGACGACAACGACCGTGTGCGCGATCACGTCGCTGCGGTCATCCCGGGGTTCGCCGAGTTCAACCGGCGCGTGCGCATCCCCGGCGGGTTCGTCCTGCCCCACCCGCCCCGTGACGAGCGACGGTTCCCGACCGACGACGGAACCGCGCACCTCACGGCGACGACCGTGACCCGGCGCGCCATGGCCGCCGGCGAGCTGCTGCTGCAGACGCTGAGATCCCACGACCAGTACAACACGACCGTGTACGGCCACCACGACCGCTATCGCGGGATCTCGGGCGACCGGCACGTCGTGATGGTCAACCCGGCCGACATCGACCGGCTCGGCGTCCGCGACGGCGACCTCGTCGACCTCGTCGGGCTGCTGCCCGGGCCCGAACGTCGCGTATCCGGCTACCGGATCGTCTCGTACCCGACGCCCGTCGGGTGCGCGGCGGCCTACTACCCCGAGGCGAACGTCCTCATCCCCCTCGACCACCACGGCGCCGACGCCCAGACCCCGGCCGCCAAGGCGGTGCCGATCCGGCTCGAACGTTCGGTGGACCGGGGAGATCGGGTCGATCGGTGAGGTAGTGCCGGCGCCGACGCCCCGAGCAGCCGTGCGCGGCCTTCTCCTACGCTGCGCGTCACGAAGCTCGACACCGCCCCGCCCAGCACGTCCCCGCCGAAGCGCCCGGTGCGCATTCCGCCGTTGCGGCGCGCCGTGGCGCAGTTCGGCCTGGTCGGCCTGATCGGCGTGACCCTGCTCGGCTTCGTGTCGGCGCAGCGGCTGCGTTCGGAGAGCCAGTCCGAGGCCATCCGCGACGCGCGCGAGCGTGCCGTGGCGCTCGCCGACGGCATCGTGGCGCCGCGCATGACCGAGGCGGCCCTGCTCGGCGAGCCCGACGCGCTCGCCGAGCTCGATCGGGTCGCCCGCGAGCTCGTGGTGAAGGACCCCGTCACTCGGCTGAAGGTGTGGGACCTGGGCGGGCGCGTCGTCTACGCCGATGACGCCCGCCTGATCGGCCGCACGTTCGAGATCGATCGCGAGGCCCTGGAGGCTGCGGCCCGAGGGCTCCCGTTCGCCGACGTGACCGACCTGTCCGACGCGGAGAACGAGTTCGAACGAGGCAGCGGCAAGCTGCTCGAGGTGTACCGGCCGATCCGAGCGGTCGACGGCACCCCGCTGCTGTACGAGCACTACCAGCGGTTCAGCGCGGTGACGCAGGGTGCCCACCGCATCTGGTCGTTCACGGCGCCTCTGCTGCTCGGCTCCCTGCTGCTCGCCCAGCTCGTCCAGCTTCCCCTGGCCTGGACCCTCGGGCGACGCGTTCGAGACGCCCAACGTCAGCACACCGATCTGCTCCAGCAGGCGTTGGACGCCAGCGACACCGAGCGCCGCCGCATCGCCCGTGATCTCCACGACGGTGCCGTGCAGGACCTCATCGGCGTGTCGTACACGCTCGGCGCCGTGCTGCAGGAGGCCGCGGTGCAGGCCACGCCGGCGGCGACCGCGGCGTTGCGCGACGCCCGCGAGGGAACGCAGCGCAGCATCAGGGGCCTGCGCACGCTCCTCGTCGACATCTACCCGCCCAACCTGGCCGACGGCGACCTGGTGGGCGCGCTGCAGGACCTGGCGGCGCCGTACGAGGCGAAGGGCATCGTCGCCACGGTCACGACGACCGTGACCGGCGACGTGGGCCCGACGACCTCGACGCTCGTGTACCGCGTCGTGCGGGAGGCTCTGTCCAACGTGGCGAAGCACGCGCATGCGGCGCGTGTCGAGGTCGTGCTCGTCGACGACCCGGCGGGCGGCGTCGAGCTCCGGGTCACCGACGACGGCATCGGTTTCGATACGGCGACCCTGGCCGGCCGGGCGACGAGGGGCACCTGGGCCTGCGGCTGCTGCGCGACCTGGCCGACCATGCCGGGGGCACCATCGAGGTCCGCTCGGTTGCGGGCACCGGCACCACTGTCGTTCTGCGGGCGCCGCGTTGATCCGGGTGCTCGTGGCCGACGACCACAGTCTGGTTCGGCGCGGCCTGGCGTTGCTGCTGTCGTCGGCGGCCGACATCGAGCTGGTGGGCGAAGCGGCCGACGGGGCCGCCGCCGTGGAGCTCGTGGCGAAGCTTCGGCCCGACGTGGTGCTGATGGACCTGTCGATGCCGGTCATGGACGGCATCGCCGCCACCCGGGAGATCCGCACGCGCCATCCCGACGTTCGGGTCGTGGCGTTGACGGCGTTCGCCGAGCGCGCCACGGTGCTGGCGGCCATCGACGCCGGCGCCGTCGGGTACGTCCTCAAGGATGGCGACGAGGCCGACCTGCTCGCGGCCACCCGGGCCGCGTCCCGCGGTGAATCCCCGCTGTCGCCGCGAGCCGCGAACGCGTTGCTGGCCGCTCGCACGGCCCGACCGGGCCCCACACTCAGCGACCGCGAGCGCGAGGTGGTGGTGCTGGTCGTCGCCGGCCTCACGAACCGGGAGATCGGTGAGGCGCTCGAGATCAGCGAGAAGACCGTGAAGACCCACCTGACGCGCATCTACCAGCGGTTCGAGCTGCGCAACCGGGCGCACGCCCTGGACTGGGCGCGCGAGCTGGGCATCGGCGCACCCGGTCAGGGCAGCTCGGGCGAGTAGTCCCACGCCGGCCAGGCGTCGGTGGTGGCCAGCGCGCGTTTCATCACGTCACGCAGGACCACGTTGTGGTTCTCGAAGTTGCCGTTCACGACGATGCTCCAGGTGATGCCGTCGGGCTGATGCACGGTCATGGCGCGGGCGCTGGCCAGCGAGCCCGTGTGGCCCCACGAGCCGTCGTCGAACACCTCGACGCCGAGACCCCACGACCCGAGGTAGGGCGACACGAGCTGCTGGTAGGTCGTGGGCTTGAGGAGGTGCTGGCCGGGCTTGTCGGGGTCGAGGCCGTCGATGAAGCGGGCCAGGTCGACCGCGGTGCCGAGCCACCCACCGGCGCCCGACAGCGACTCGAGGAACGTGCCGTTGGCCGCCGGGTAGGCCACCTCGTCGGGCTTGCGGCCGAAGCTGGCGCCGATGCGGGCGTCGCGCACGTTGCGTCGCTCGAGCACGAGCGACTGGACGACCTTGTCGTACTGCTCGCCCGTGAACCGCTCGACGAGCAGCGACAACAGGCAGTAGTTCATGTTCACGTAGTCGAAGCGGCTGCCCGGCTCGCTGGCCAACGGCAGCGTGACGAACCAGCGGGCCGCCTCCTGGCACGACTTCGGGCCCGACGGCCCGAACACCTGGCGCACGCGCGGCTGCTCGGGGAAGAACGGGTCGGTCGACTTGGTGAAGCCCGACGTGTGGCGCAGCAGGTCGCGCACCGTGATGCGACCGAGCCTCGGGTCGGGGTTGTCGCCCAGCGGCAGCCGGTCGCTCAGCAACGCCATCACCGAGTCGTCGAGGCGCAGCGCCCCGGCCTGCACGAGCTGCAGCACGGCGGCGGCCGTGATGACCTTGGAGATGCTGGCGAACCGGAAGCGCGTGTCGACCCGTACAGGGGTGCCGTCGCCGTCCATGCGCCCGTACGCCCGCACGTAGACGATGCGGCCCTCCTTGGCTACGGCCACGCTGGCGCCCGCCAATCCGCGGCCGCCCAGGAAGCCCTCGACGACGCGGTCGAACGCCTCGTTCGCCGGCGAACCCGCAGGCTCGGGCGGCACCGGGGGAACGGTGGGGTCGGGGGGCACCGGCGTGCCGAAGACCCAAGCGAGTCGCTCGACGGTGAGGCCGGTGGGGGCATCGGCGGCGACGCTGAGCGTGTCGCCTTGGCCGAGCCGGACCAACGCCGGGCTGCTGCTGGCCAGCCCGCCTGCCAGCAACGGTGCGGTGGGCACGCCTGGGCTCGGCGTACCCGTCGGGTACACGGTCACGCTGCCGGCGTCGGCCGGGGTGGTGCTGGTGGTCTGCACGAGCACCGCACCGGCGCCCGGCGGGGCGCCGGCCAGGGTCACGTCTCGTCGGAAGTACGGGTCGAGGGGGGCGGGTCCGGTGTCGAACACGCGCGCCGGTGGGGTGGCCAGCACGAGGCCGGTGGTGACCTCGGCCGCGCCGTCGCCCGTCACCCAGCCGACGAGGTCGGCGGTCAGGTTGGCCGACGCGGTGACGCGCAGCGACACCTTGCCCTGCGCGGACAGGGGGGCGAGCACCAGGTTGCCTGCGGCAGAGCCAGCTGGCGGTACGACGAGCGCAGGCGCCGCCACCGAGCCCGCGCCGGCGGCCCACGCCGTGACGACGCCCGGGGGCTTGCCGTCGGTGGCGGTGAGCTGCAGGAGCACGGCGCCGGCGCCGAGCGGCACGCTCGACTGCCCGGCCAGCGTCAGTTCGACCTGGGCGTCGGGCGCCAACGGCCCGGCGGCGCCGAGCGAGTTGGCGGTGTCGAGCACGCGGCGAGGGTTCACCGGCACGACGCGACCGCCGCTGGCACCGCGGGGCGACGCCACGAGCGCGCCGACGACGTCGACGGCGACGCGGGCCGCGGTGGTGGTGGCGACGCGCAGCGAGCCAGCCGCGCCGATGGCCACGACCGTGAGCTTCACGGCGGCGTCGCACGTGCCGGTGACGTGCACGGTCGGCACGGCGGGCCGCTCCTCGTCGCTCGACCACACCGTCACCTCGCCTGGCCCGGCGGCCTCGGTGACGACCACGTTGACCATCACGCCCGTGAGACCGCCGGTGGGCGTGCCGCCCTTGCCGGCCACCGCCACCGTGGCGTCGGCCCCCGCCGCCAGCGATCCCGTGCAGTTCGCTGCGCCGTCGCCCGAGTCGTAGAGGCGGGTGGGCGGGAGCGTCAGGATGCGCGAGGCGCGCTCGGGCACCGACAGCTCGCCGGTCACCGGATCGGTGGTCGGCGTCGTGCCGCCACCGGCAGCGTCGGCGGCGTCGGTGGTGCCGGCCGCCACCGCGGTGCTC
The DNA here is from genome assembly GCA_031423915.1 of Actinomycetes bacterium. Lineage (GTDB taxonomy): Bacteria > Actinomycetota > Acidimicrobiia > Acidimicrobiales > Ilumatobacteraceae > JANMAT01. Next base: position 8,285 of record JANPGL010000587.1, read on the forward strand.
GTCGCGGCGACCTCGGTGGTGGTGGGCGGCACCTTCACGTTGTCGAGGTCGGGAGCCACGCATCCCGCCAGCGCCGCCAGCACGAGGACGGCGAGGACTGCACGGAGTCGGGACGGACGGAGGCGGGGCGGACGGGACACGACCGGTCAAGAGTATGGGGCGGGCATGCGCGAACGATGGCACTCGGCTCGTCGTGTGTGAGACTTCCCGGGGTGGGGGGTTGGTTGCTGCGGCGCATGGCGTCGCTCCTGGCGGCACTCGTGCTCGTGACGGCAGGCTCCTACGCGCTGATCGACCTGCTCCCGGGCGACCCGGCGTTGGCCATCCTGGGGCTCGGCGCAACCGAACAGCGCGCCGCCGCGCTGCGAACGCAGCTCGAGCTCGACCGGCCGTGGCCGGTGCGGTACGTGCACTGGGTCGCCGACGTGGCCCACGGTGACCTCGGCACGTCGCGTCGATTCAACGGGACGGTCGCCGAGGTGCTGCGTTCGCGGCTGCCGCGCACGCTCCAACTGCTGGTCTTCACCGAGCTGCTCTCGCTGATGCTGGCGGTGCCGCTCGGCCTGTGGGCCGGGTGGCGGGCCAACACCCGGGTGGACCGCGCCATCTCGTCGGTGGCGTTCGCCGCCATGGCGCTGCCCCCGTTCCTGCTCGGCCTGCTGCTCGTGTTCGCCTTCTCGTTGCGGTTCCACTGGCTGCCGTCGTCCGGCTACCGGCCGCTGCTCGGCGACCCGCTCGGGGCGCTGCGCTCGATGGTGCTGCCCGGCTTCACGCTGGCACTGCCGCTGGCCGCCATCCAGCTGCGGGCGCTGCGGGCCGACGTGGTCGAGACCGTGCAGCACGACAATGTGCTCCTGGCGCGCGCCAATGGGTTGTCGCCGTGGCGGATCCTGACGCGTCACGTGCTGCGCCAGTCGTCCCTCACGATGCTCACGGTCGTGGTGGTCACGCTCCCGTGGATCCTGAGCTTCATCGTGGTGGTCGAGAAGTTGTTCAACACGTTCGGGGCCGGCGAGCTGCTCAGTGAAGCGGTGACGGCGCGCGACTTCCTGATGATCCAGGGGACCGTCGTGGCGTTCGCCGTGCTGTACCTGGCGGTGTCGTTCGCGATCGAGGTGCTGCAGACCACGCTCGACCCGCGCCAACGCCGCTCGTGAGTGACGAGGTCGTCGCGTCACCCGCACGTCGTGGCGCGCTGTTCTGGTTGTCGGCCGCCTGGCTGGCGGTCGTGGGGTTCGCGGCGATCGCCGCCGATCTCGTGGCACCCCACCCCGACGAGCTCCACACGAGCGACGCCGGTCGAGCGCCGAGCTGGCGCTACCCGTTCGGCACGTCGAAGATCGGGCACGACATGCTGGCCCGCTGCATCCACGGCAGCCGGCTCGTGCTGGTGGTGATGCTCGTGGCGACCGCGGTGGGCCTCGTGGTCGGCGGCGGCCTCGGCGTCGTGGCGGGCTACGCCCGTGGATGGGTCGAGCGTTCGGTGCTGGTGGTGGTCGACGCGTGGATCGCCGTGCCGAGCTTCATGGCGCTGCTCGCCGTCGTCACCTACGTGGGGCGCGACGTGTGGGTCATCGCCCTGGCGCTCGGGCTCGTCACCGCGCCGATGTTCGCCCGCGTGGCCCGCACCGCCACGCGCGCGGTGGCCGACAGCGACTACGTGATGGCGGCGCGGATGCTGGGCGCCACCCACCGCCGGGTCGTGCGTCGCGAGGTGCTGCCCAACATCGTGCTGCCCGTGGGCGCCTACGCCTTCGTGGCCATGGGCATGGCGATGCTGATGGAAGGCACGCTCACGTTCCTCGGCTTCGGGCTGAACCTGCGCCAGGTCACCTGGGGCGCGCTCGTGCAGGAGGGCCAACGTGACCTGCGCACCCACCCGTGGCTGGCGCTCATCCCGGCCGCGCTGTTCTTCTGCACGATCCTGGCCCTCAACGTGGTGGGCGACCGGTTGGCCACCCACCTCGAGCGCGTGAGGGTGGGTGCATCCCGCCGCGCCGCCGCCCCGGCCGCGATGCGAGGGGACGCGGCGCCCCTCCCGCTCTCGCCCGACGCCGCGTTGCGGCTCGAGGGCGTGGCGGTGGCGCTCGACACCGACGCCGGGCCGGTGCACGCCGTGCGCGGCGTCGACCTGGTCCTGCGGGCCGGCGCCACGACCGCGCTGGTGGGCGAGTCGGGGAGCGGCAAGACGATGCTGGCCCGCTCGATCCTGCGGGTCCTTCCGCCCGTGGCCCGTGCATCGGGGCGCGTGTGGTTCGACGGGCGAGACCTCGCCGCGCTCGACGAGCCCGCGCTGCGCCAGGTGCGCGGTCGACGCGTGTCGATGGTGTTCCAGGATCCGATGACCGCGCTCGACCCGGTGGTCCGCGTGGGCGACCAGGTGGCCGAACTGCTGCGTGTCCACCTGGGGTCGTCCCGCCGGGAGGCGCGCCGCCGCGCCGTCGAGCTGCTGACCGAGGTCGGCGTGGGCGACGCGCCGCGCCGCGCCCGCCAGTACCCGCATCAGCTCTCGGGTGGTCTGCGCCAGCGCGTGGCCATCGCCATGGCGCTGGCGTGCGAGCCGTCGGTGCTGGTGGCCGACGAGCCGACGAGCGCGCTCGACGTGACCGTGCAGGCCCAGATCCTCGATCTGCTGGCCCGGCTGCAACGCGAGCGCGGGCTCACCGTGCTGCTGGTGACGCACGACCTGGGCATCGTGGCCGGGTCTTCCGACGAGGTGGCCGTCCTGTACGCCGGCCGCATCGTGGAGCGCGGCACGACCCGGTCGGTGTTCGAGGCTCCGGCCATGCCGTACACGCAGGCGCTGCTGGCCGCCGTGCCCCGGCTCGACGCGCCGAGCCATGTGCGGGTGCGGGGCATCGCCGGCCAACCCCCCGACCCGCACGTGGTGCCGCCCGGCTGTGCGTACGCCCCGCGCTGTGCCCGGGCCGACGACCGCTGCCGCGCCGAGCGGCCCGCGCTGTCGGGCCCGAACGACCACGAGGCCGCCTGCTTCCACCCGGGCGCCGACGTGCCGGCGCCCACGGCCTGATCAGGTCTGAAGGTCGACGACGGCGTCGGCGAGCGCCTCGAGCTCGGCGGTCCAGCCGGTGGGTGGCAGCACCGGGCGCACCACGATCTTGGTGAACCCGGCATCGACCCATCGGCCCACCAGGTCGCGCAGGGCCGGCAGCCCGAACGCCACGATGTCGCGCGTGTCGCCCGGCGTGGTGCGCCGGGGGAGCGACTCGCGATCGAACGACGCGTCGAGCGTGTACGACAGGTTGATGCCGAAGTGCTCGGGCGAGAGCTGGCGGCCCGCCTCGGCGGCGGCGCGCTCGACGACGGCGCGACCCTCGACGGCCTCCTCGAGCGTGACGAGCCCGGGCAACCAGCCGTCGCTGATGCGACCGGCCCGCTGGAGGGACTTGTCGCCCTTGCCGCCGAGCCACACCTCGAGCGGCTGCTGGTGGGGTGTCACCTCGAGCTTGGCGCCCTCGGCCTCGTCGCCGCGCCACAACGCCCGGAGCACGGGCAGGTTCGTGTCGAACCAGGTGGTCCGGTCGCCGGTGGGCATGCCTTGGATGCTGCGCTCGGCCGCGTCGGTGAGGCCGGGCACGAACACCAGCAGCAGGCGCCCCGCGCTCAGCCGGTCGAGCTCGGCGAGCGACTTGGCCAGCAGCACCACGTTGCGACCAGGGGCGACCAGGTGCGTGCCCAGCTTCAGCTTGCGGACGCGGGCGGCGGCGTACGAGAGGCCGACGATCGGGTCGAACGTGCCGGTCAGGAACGTCTCGGGCAGCCACACCGAGTCGAATCGCAACCGTTCGAGATCGTCGAGCACGCCACCGAAGCGGTCGATGCCCAACGCCTTGCCACCCACCGCGAACCCGATGCGTACCTTCATGCGGCCGTTCCTACCACGCCACGTCGAGATCGTCGGCCAGCCGGCTGCGGCGCACCTTCCCGGTGGGCGTCGTGGGGATGGCGTCCACGTGGGCGATGCGCTTCGGCCGCTTGTACGGAGCCAGCCGGTCGCTCAGCCACCGGTGCAGCTCGTCGTCGGTGGCGCTCCCCACCACGGCCGCCACCACCATCTGGCCCCAGCGTTCGTCGTCGCGGGCGAACACCGCGGCCTCGCGCACGCCGGGGTGGTCGAGCAGTACCCGCTCGACCTCGAGCGGGTACACGTTCACGCCACCGGTGATGATCAGGTCGTCGCGGCGACCGTCGAGGTGCAGGTAGCCGCCGTCGTCGAGTCGGCCGAGGTCGCCCACGGTGAACGCGTCGCCTCGCCAGGCCGCCGCCGTCTTGTCGGGGCTGCGCCAGTACTCGAACCGGGCGTGGGGCGGCACGTGGCACCAGATGATGCCGGTGGCCGGGTCGATCTCGAGCGTGCGCCCCGGCCGGGCCCGCCCCACCGTGCCGGGCCTGGCCCGCCACTCGTCGGTGGAGCACGCGGTGAACTGGCCTTCGGTCGATCCGTAGAACTCCCACACCGCACCGAGGGGGAACGAGGCGATCGTGCGCTCCTTCAGCGGGGTGGGGCACGGTGCGCCGGCGTGGGCCACCAGTCGGTACGAGGCGAGCTCGTCGGGCGATCCGAAGCCGGCCTCGAACAGGCGCTGCAGGTGGGCGGGCGCGCAGAAGGCACTGGTGGGCCGGTGCTCGGTGTTGACCTCGTGCCAGCGCTCGGCCGAGAAGCCGTTGAGCAGCACCACGTCGCCACCGGCCAGCAGCGTGCCGGCGGCGAACCGCAACGGCGCCGAGTGGTACAGCGTCGACACGACGACGTGCACGTCGCCGGGCGCGAAGCCCCACAGGTCCCGTTCCTCGGCCAGCAGCGCGGCGGCCTCGTCGTCGCCGAGCACGCCCGTCCACACGCCTTTCGGCCGGCCGGTGGTGCCCGACGTGTACATCATCGGTCGCGCCAGCGGCGCGGGCGCCAGCTCGACGGGCGCGCCGTCGAGCAGCGCGGGCAGGTCGTCGTCGCGCAGCACGAGCGACGGTTCGGCGTCGGCCAGCAGGTCGGCCTGCTCGCGTTCGGTGAGCGCCGGGTTGAGCAGCACCGGCACGACGCCCGAGCGCAGCGCGCCGAGCGCCGTGGCCAGGTAGGTCGACGACGGCCCGGCCACCACGGCGACACGGTCACCGGTGCGCAGTCCCCGGGCCCGCAGGGCGCCGGCCCCCCGCCGCTGGGCGTCGTCCGACTCGGCGGCGGTGCGGCGCTCGATCATCGACGGGTGACGGTACTGCGCGGCGCCTCGGCCCGCCGCGCCCGGCGGGTTCCCGGCCCGCTCCGTCTCATCGGCGAGACCGGCGGGGCTGGGAAGCGCCGTCGTCCCGCAGGGTCACGCGCCGTTGCGCCGCCGGGCCCCGGCGCGCTCGATGGCGGGCGGGCGGTAGCCGGCGTCGCCCCACGAGAAGTTCGAGCCCGGCGGCACGATCTCGTCGATGCGGTCGAGCGTGGCCGTGTCGAGCACCACCGTGCCGCCGTCGAGCTGCGACGTGAGCTGCTCCATCGTGCGCGGACCGATGATGGCCGAGGTGATCGCCGGGTGGTTGAGCACGAACGCCACCGCCATGACGGGCAGCGTGAGCCCGGCGTCCTCGGCCACCTGGGCCAGTGCGTCAGCGGCGGCCAGCTTGTGCTGGTTGGCCGGGATCGAAAGGTCGTAGCGCTCGGGCAGCCGCTCGGCCCGCCGGCTCGTCATGTCGGTGCCGCCTAGGCGCCACTTGCCCGACAGCCAACCGCCGCCGAGCGGGCTCCACGGGATGACGCCCATGCCGTGGCGTTGGGCGGTGGGCAGCACGTCGCCCTCGATGCCGCGCACGAGCATCGAGTACGGCGGCTGCTCGCACACGAAGCGTTCGCGCTGGCGCTTCTCGGCCACCCACTGGGCCTCGACGATCTCCGACGCCGGGAACGTCGACGAGCCGAGGTAGCGCACCTTGCCGGCGCGCACCAGGTCGGTGAGCGCGCCGAGCGTCTCGTCGATGTCGGTCGACGGGTCGGGCCGGTGGATCTGGTAGAGGTCGATGTAGTCGGTCTGCAGCCGGCGCAGGCTGTTCTCGCACGCCTGGATGATCCACCGGCGCGAGTTGCCCTGCATGTTCGGGTCCCGGCCCATGGCGCCGTGGACCTTGGTGGCCAGCACCACCCGCTCGCGGCGGCCGGCGAGCGCCTTGGCGCAGATCTCCTCGGACTCGCCGGCCGAGTACACGTCGGCGGTGTCGATGAAGTTGATGCCGGCGTCGAGCGCGGCGTGGATGATGCGCACCGAGTCGTCGTGGTCGGGGTTCCCCCAGGCGCCGAACATCATGGCGCCCAGGCACAGCGGGCTGACCTTCATCCCGGTGCGTCCCAGCGTGCGGTGCTCCATGGTCGCCTCCCCTTCGCTCCAGCGGTCCGCTCACCCTACGTCGAGCGGGGAGCGCGACGACGAGGCGGCCTGCGTGCGGTGGTACCGGTGGACGACGCCGTTGCCGAACCGTCGCTCGTCGACGATCGGTCGGGTCACGCGCTCCGGCGTACCGGTGTGATCGGGCGTCATGCAAGGGACGGACATGGTTCGGTGCGCGGATAGCCAGGGCGTGCAAGGGACCGTCGAGGCGAGCGTGCCGACTGCCTACGGTGACCGCAGTGGTCGGGCACGCACGTCGCAACGCGGACGAGGGGAATCGTGGTGACGTCGTCGCGGGAGCGCGCCGGGGTGAGGCGTGGGCCGTGCGGGCGTTGTTCGAGATGCTCCACCCGCGCCTCAGCCGGTTCTTCCGAGCGTTGGAGCCACGGGCGGCCGATGACCTGACCGCCGAGGTGTGGGAGGCGATCGCCCGCGGGATCGCCTCGTTCGAGGGCGACGAAGCTCATCTGCGTTCGTGGGCCTTCGTGATCGCGCGCAACCGGCTCGCCGATCACCGACGGCGTGCCGTGCGTCATCCCACGGTCCCGCTCGCCGCGTCCACGCTCGACCGGCTCGAGGCCAGCGAGCAACCGGAGCGCGACGCCCTGGCCCACCTGTCGGGTGCCGATGCCGCCGCGCAGCTCGCCCGGCTGCTGTCGCCCGAGCAGGCCGAGGTGGTGCTGCTGCGTGTCGTCGCGGACCTCGACGCGGCGACCGTGGCGGCGACGATGGGCCGGACGGAGTCGTGGGTGCGGGTGACCCAGCACCGGGCGCTGCGCCGTCTGGCCGACCGGCTCGGTGCGCGATCGGATGTAACGCCGTGACCGACGATGACGATCTGTCCGACGTGCCCGAACATCTCGTGCCCATCGAGCTCGTCGACGATGTGTTCGACGGACGCGCCGGCGATGATCTCGCCAACGCGGTGGCGGCCGTCGCCGAGCTCGTGGGTGCGGCGGGGGGGGGGGGCCCCCGCGGGGGGGCGGGCGGGGGGGGGGGGGGGGGGGCCCCCCGCGGGGGGGGGGGGGGGGGGGG
>JANPGL010000588.1:0-7331 GCA_031423915.1 Actinomycetes bacterium
CGCCGACATCGTGAAGCTGTTCCTCGACGGCGAGCTGCTGTCAGCGCACGCGCCGCCGGGTGAGCTGAGCTACTCCGACGAGGAGGCCTTCGCCGCGGTCGACGAGGCGCATCGCCGCAACATGCGCGTCGTGTGCCACTCGCGTTCGGCCGCGGCGGTCAAGCAAGCGGTGCGCGCGGGCATCGACATCATCGGCCACGCGAACTACCTCGACGACGAGGCGCTCGAGATGCTGCGCGTCGAGCGCCATCGCATCTTCGTGGGGCCCGCGATCGCGTGGGAGATGCAGTTCCTGGCCCGGTGCACCGAGATCGGGTTCACGCGTGAGTCGGTGCGTGCCCGCGGCTACGACCGTGAAGTCGAAGAGACCGTGAAGTCGGTGCGGCGGCTGCGCGACGCGGGCGTGCGCGTGCTGATCGGCGGTGATTACGGGCTGAACATCACGCCCCATGGCACGTACGCGAAGGACCTGCAGTACTTCGTGGAGCTGTTCGGGCTCAGCCCGTTCGAGGCGCTGCTGTGCGCGACGCGCGACGGTGGTGCTGCGGCCGACCCCGACGGCATGGTCGGCACGCTCGAGGAGGGCAAGTATGCGGACCTTGTGATCGTCGACGGCGATCCGCTGCGTGATGTCACCGTGCTGCAAGACCACGCCCGGATCGCAGCGGTCGTGAAAGACGGACGGTTCTACCGCGGCCTCACGAACCCGGCGCCGTACGAGGTCACGCCGGCCGCGGTCTTGGTGCAGGGTTTCGCGCAATAGAACGCGGCAACGGGCACTGTGGCCCGGTCCGCGCGTTCTGTTGCACGAAACGGGGTCGGCCAGGCTTCGCGCAATAGAACCCAGCAACGGGCACTGTGTCCCCGGCTCGCGCGTTCTGTTGCTCGAAACCGGGGCCAGTCAGCGCAGCAGCGACGCGAGCGCCCAGACCGCGGCGACCAGGCCGACCACGGCCATCGTGATGCTGCGGCGCAACGGCGCGCGGGCGAGGTCGCCGTCTTTGGCCTCGGGCGGCGGGCGCACGATGGCCAGGACGCTGCCGACCGCGAGCGCGCCGCCGATTGCGAGCACGAGCCAGGCCAGCAGGTCCTTGCCCAGGAACAGGCCGTTGTCGGCAGCGATCATCGTGGGTCTCCGGTTGCGAAGGCGGGAGCTACCGCGGCGGCGACCCGCGCCGTCGCCACCATGATGGCCGCTGCGAGCACCGCCGTCCCGCCGGCCACCGTGGGCCAGCCCGGTCGCTCGGCCAGCGCCCACCAGGCGAACAGCACGGCGGCCACCGGCTCGATGCAACCGAGCACGCCGGCCACCGACACCGGCAGCCGGTGGAGCAGCGCGACGAACGCGCTGAGCGCGCCGGCGGTGAGCACCACCCCGAGCACGAGCAACCACAGCCACTCGACCCGAGGAACACCCCAGTGGGCGAACACCGCGAACGGGGCCAGCACTGCCGCGGCCACCGAGAGCTGCACCGCGGTGAGCCGGATCGGCTCCACCCCGCCGAGCTCGCGCTTGATGATCACGGCGATGGCCGCCCACAGCACGCACGCGGCCAGGGCGTAGGCGATGCCCACGCCGCCACCCCGACCGGGCCGGGCCAGCACGGCCACGCCGGCGATCGACAGCGCCAACGCGGCGACGTGGCGGGCGGTCACCACCTCGCCCAGGAGCCGCGGTGCGACGGCGGTGGCGAGCGCCGGGTACAGGTACGTGATGAGGAGCACCACACCGATCGGAGCCCGCTGGTAGGCGCCGAGCAGGAAGAGCCAGTGGATCCCCAGCGCGGCGCCGAGCACACCGACCCAGCGCAGCTGGCGAGGCGTGAAACCGAGCCGCCAGGGCAGCCGGCGGTCGCGCATCGTCAGGTAGCCGCCGAGGGCCACCGCCGCGATCACCGACCGGGCGAACGCCGTGGCGGCGGCGGGCAACGTCGACCAGCGCACGACGATGCCGATGGTGCCCCACCCGACGGCCAACGCCACCATGGCCGGGGCGGGGCGGAGGCGCACGACGGCCACGGTAGCGGTGCGCTCCCGAGCGCGGGCGAGCCGCTCGCGCCACCCCTCAGATCAGGACTTCACACGCCAACCGGGTGGCGCCGTTCAGGCACCGATCGCGGCCGACGCCACCGTTGAGGAAGTTGTCGGTGCCGTTCCCGCCGTCGAGCAGGTCGTTCCCCGTGCCGCCGCTGATGCCGTCGTCGCCACCCTCGCCGTAGAGCCGGTCGTTGTCGCTGTTGCCCTCGATGGTGTCGTCGCCGCTTCCACCGTGGATCTCGTCGGATCCGCCCCCACCGTCGAGGTTGTCCTTGCCAGCGCCGCCGTCGATCACGTCGTTGCCGTTCCCGCCCTCCACGTAGTCGTCCCCGTCGCCGGCATCGACGCGATCGGCGCCCTCACCGGCGAGGATCGTGTCGTTGCCGCCGGCGCCCGAGATCGCGTCGTCGCCGGCGGCGCCGTACAGCCAGTTGTCGCCGCCGTTGCCCGTGATCTGGTCGTCGACGTTGGTGCCGATGGCCCCCTCGATCGAGGCGTAGCGGTCGTTGCCCCACCCGCGGCCGACCTGATTCGTCAGGTCGATGGTCACGCCGCCGGGCGTCGTCTTGTCGATGTACGACACCCGGTCGCTACCGGCGCCACCGTCGAGGACATCGTTGCCTTCCCGGCCGTCGAGGACGTCGTCGCCACCGAGACCGCAGATCTGGTCGTCCCCGGGCGTGCCCGTGAGCTGGTCCGGGCCGTCGGTGCCGACGATGGTGCACACGTCGCCGTCGTCGGTGATCGTGACCGTGCCGGGGTTCGTTCCCGCCGACGTGCCAGGTGCGGCAGTGACCAGCACCGTGAACGTCTCGGTCGGTTCCCGCAGCAGGTCGTCGGTCGTGGCGACCCGCACGGTGGCCGACGTCGCCCCGGCCGGGATCGTCACCGACGCCGCCTGGGCCGCGTAGTCACCACCCGGCACGTACCGGTGGGGACCCGCCAGCGCCGTCCCGTCACGCGTGACGTAGCTGACGAGGATGTTCACCGGCGACGCCGCCTCGAGGGTGAACGCCACCGAGGCGCTCGACCCCTCCCGCACCCGCACCGACGACACGTCGAGCCGGGGCAGCCGGACCGTGACCACGACGCTGTCGCACCCGGCGCCGCCGTCGTCGTCGATCACGCACACGTTCGCCGTGAACGTGCCGCCGGTCGTGTAGCGATGCGTCACCGTGAACGGCGCCGTCACGCTGGCCACGTTCTCCAGGGGCGACCCGTCACCCCAGACGACCGTGGCCCGGTGCGTGTCGAGGCGGCTCGGGTCGGTGAAGCCCGTCCGGATCGAGACCGTCCGGCCGACCAGCACCGTCTGGTCCGCACCCGCGGTCGCGCTCGGCGCCACGTTGGTGAACACGATCGTGGCGGACGTGGTGGTGGCGGCGCCCTTGTCGTCGATCACCCGGAGGGTCACCGTGGCGGTGGCGTCGTCGTTGAACCGAAGCGTGGCGGTGGGCGACCCCGCACCCGAGAGGGTGCCGACCGACGTGGTCCACCGGTACGAGACGATCGTGCCGTCCGGGTCGTAGGACCCGGTCGACGCCAGCGTCACCTGCGACCCCTCGGTGGTGGTGAGCGGGGCCACGATCACCGGCACGGGCGGCAGGTTGGTCGAGCCGCCGGTCACGAGCACGACGACCGGATCGCAGCCCCGATCGCCGTCGTCGTCGATCACGCACACGTTCGCCGTGTAGGTGCCGGGGGTGGAGTAGGTGTGCGAGGCCGGAAACGGGGAGGTGACCGTGGCCAGGGACACCGCGGCCGTGCCGTCGCCCCAGTCGACCGTGGCGCGGTGGGTGTCGGCCGAGCCCGGATCGGTGAACGAGGTCGACAGCGTCAGCGGCGTGGTGACGCCGAGGGTCCGGTCGGGACCGGCGTTGGTCGTCGGGGCGATGTTGACGACGGTGATGGTCGCCGTCGCGGACCCCGTGGCCCCCTGGTCGTCGGTGACCGTGAGGGTCACCGTCACGGTGCGGTTGTCGTCCGACGTGAACGTCGGCGTCGCCGTGTTCGCGCCCGTCAACGTGCCGCCCGAGACCGTCCAGGCGTACGAGGCGATCGTGCCGTTCGGGTCGGTGGACCCGGCGCCCGACAGGGCGATCGGGGCGCCTTCCGGCACCGTCGCCGGCGCCGAGATGCGGGCCGTCGGCGCCGGGTTCACGTCCGCGGTGACCGTCACGACGACCGGGTCGCAGGTCGTGCCGCCGTCGTCGTCCGTCACGCACACGACGGCGGTGTACGTGCCGATCGTGGCGTAGGTGTGCGTCGCCGTGAAGGGCGACGTGACGGTCGCCAGGGTCGCGACGGCCGTACCGTCGCCCCAGTCGACCGAGGCACGGTGGGTGTCGGCCGTGCCGGGATCGGTGAACGTCGTCGACAGCGTCAGCGCGGTGTTGACCACCACGCTGCGGTCGGCCCCCGCGTTCGGGGTCGGGGCGACGTTGGTGACCGTGACCGGCGCCGTCGTCGAGCCGGTGGCGCCGAGGTTGTCGGTGACCGTGAGGGTCACCGTGACCGCGCGGTCGTCGTCCGACGTGAACGTCGGCGTCGCCGTGTTCGCTCCGGTCAACGTGCCGCCCGTGACCGTCCAGGCGGACGAGGCAATCGTCCCGTCGGCGTCGCTCGACGTGGTGCTGGACAGCAGGATCGACGCGCCTTCCGCCACCGTGGCCGGGCCGGTGATGCGCGCCACGGGCGGCTGGTTCACGGCCGTCACGGTGACCCGCATGCCGACGATGCCCTCACCACCGTCGTCGTCGGTGACGGTGACGATGACGTCGTACGTGCCGGACGTGGCGTAGGTGTGCACCGCGCCGAACCCGGCGCCGACGACGGACCCCAGGTTCTGCACCGGCGTGCCGTCCCGCCAGTCGACCTTGGCCGTGTGGGTGTCGAGCGTTCCGGCGTCGAAGAACGTCGTGGTGAACGACACGGACGTGCCCTGGGCCACCGTGCGCGCCGCAAGGGCGACGACGAGCGGCAGGAAGTCGTTCACCGTGACCGTCTTGGTGGCCACGTCCTGGGCGCCCCGGTCGTCGGTGACCGTGAGCGTGACCGCCACCGGACCGTCGTCGAGGCCGCGCAGCTCGGCGTTCTTCGCCGCGGGGTCGACCAGTGTCGCTGGGCCGCTGACCGACCAGAGGTACGACACGATCGTGCCGTCGACGTCGGTGGAGCCGTCGCCGAACAACACCATGCTGTTGCCTTCGATGACGAACGGCACCGAGCCGATCACGGCGACGGGCCGCTGGTTCGGCACCGTGGTGACCGTCACGATCGTGGTGTCGCACCCCGTGCCCGAGTCGTCGTCGATGGCGCACACGCTCACCGTGTACGAGCCGACGGCGGCGTACGTGTGCGTGCCAGTGAACGAACGGGCCACCGGGCCCAGGTTGTCGTTGGTCCCGTCGCCCCAGTCGATGCTCGCACCGAAGGTGTCGACCGGCGACGGGTCGGCGATCGTGGCGGTCAGGCTGACCGGCACCCCGACGGTGCCGGTGAGGTTCAGGCCGGCCTCCGGCGTCGGCGCCACGTTGGTGACCACGACCGTGGCCGTCCGGACGACGCTGGCGGCGCCCTTGTCGTCGACCACCGTGAGCGTGAGCATGACCGTCGCGTCGTCGGGCACCGTCAGCGTCGGTGTCGGCGAGGTCGGGTTCGACAACGTGCCCGGGATCGACGATGTCCAGCCGTACGTGGCGATCGACCCGTCGGCATCGGTGGACGTCGCTGCCGACAGGGTGACGGCGGAGCCCTCCGTCATGGCCGCCGGCGCCACGATGACGGCGACCGGGCGGGCGTTCACCCGCACGATGACCGGGTCGCAGATGCCGACCGGGTTGTCGTCGTCCGCCACGCAGGCGCGCAGGGTGTAGGTGCCGGCGATCGCGTACGCGTGCGTCGCCCCGAACGGCGAGGTGACGGCACCGAGGGCCGACACCGCCGAGCCGTCGCCCCAGTCGATCGTCGCCGTGTGCGTGTCGACGATGCCCGGGTCGTTGAAGCCGACCGACAGCGACAGGGCGCCTCCCTCGGTCAGATCGCGGTCTGCGCCGGCGTTGACGGTCGGCTGCACGTTGGCCACGACGATCGTGCGGGTCGTGTCGTTCGTGGCACCCGCATTGTCGGTGACCCGCAGCGTGATCGTTGCCGTGGCGTCGTCGCGGGCGGTGAACGTGGGCGTGGCCGTGGTCGCACCCGAGAGCGTGCCGGCGCCCGCCGGGGTGACCGTCCAGAGGTAGGAGGCGACGGTGCCGTCCGGGTCGTTGGAGCCGACCCCCGAGAACGCCGCGCTCGATCCCTCGTCGATCGCGGGCGGTGCGGAGATCACCGCCACGGGCGGCAGGTTCGGGACGTTGTCGATCGTGATCGGCACCGTGACGCAGACCGGGCCCCCGGTGTCGTCGTCGGTCACGCAGACGCGGGCGGTGTACGTACCCGCCGTGCCGTACGCGTGGGTGCGGCTGAGCGGGCTGGTGACCAGTCCGAGGCTGGCGACGGTGGTGCCGTCGCCCCAGTCGATCGTGGCGGTGTGGGTGTCGACGGGTGACGGGTCGGTGAACGTGGCCGACACCGTGACCGGCACGCCCACGCGGCCGGTGAGCGTCGTGCCCGGCGTGACGGTCGGGGCCACGTTCGTGACCGTGACGGTGGCGGTCTTCACCGCACTGCTGGCACCCTGGTTGTCGACGACGGTGAGCGTGAGCGTGACCGTCGCGTCGTCGGGCACGGTGAGGGTCGGTGTCGCCGACGTGGGGTCGCTGAGCGTGCCGGCCGTCGTCGTCCAGCCGTAGGTGGCCACGCTACCGTCAGGGTCGCTCGAGGTGAGGCCCGAGAGCGGCAGCGTCGACCCCTCGGTCATCGTCGTGGAGGCCGTGATGCGGGCGACCGGCGGCTGGTTGGTAGCCAGGATCGTCACCACGATCGTGTCGCAGCCCCGCCCGCTGTTGTCGTCGATCACGCACACCTGCAGCGAGCGCGTGCCCCCCGTGGCGTAGACGTGCGACGCCACGACGGGCGACGTGACGGCCCCGCGGGGGTCGAGCGGACCCTCACCCCAGTCGATGGTGGCGGTGTGGGTGTCGGCGATGCCGGCGTCGGTGAACGGCACCGAGATCGAGAGCGTGTCGCCGGCGTTGATCGTGCGGTCGGTGCCGTGGGGCAGGACCGGAGCGAGATTCACGACGGCGACCGTGGTGGACGACGTGGCGCACTGCAGCGGCACCAGCCCGTCGCACACCGTCAGCGTGACCGGGAGCGTCTCGTCGTCGACGGCGGCGAACGTCGGCGTCGCC
>JANPGL010000589.1:0-3565 GCA_031423915.1 Actinomycetes bacterium
ACGCGCCAGCCCAGACACGGCTCCTCGATCTGACGGGACGCGCCGCCTCGCCGCCGGGCGACTCGCTTGCCGGCTGGTGAAGCTCTACCGGTCAGTCCTTGCGGTCGCTCCGCAGATGCCCGACGCGATGGCCGCCCTTCCAGTCCTCCCGTGCGGGCCGGTCGACGCGACCGCCGCAAGCTGGTCCCAGTAGCTCTCGCCGTACGCGGTCACCAGCTCGCCGAGCGGCTCGCGACCGAGATCGGCCCGGACGGCGGCGGCGACGCGCAGCATCTGCAGACCGGCGGCGTGGCCGGCCCAGCGCTCCGCGGCAGGCGGCTAGCCCCCGGATCCCCCATCGGCGGTCGAGCCGTCAACCGCACCGTGGCGAGCGGCGAATGGTCGTTGGTACTTCGTCACCGATGCCGTGCCCATCACGAGCTCTGCGGCCACCGCCGCCAGCAGACCCGGCACGACGAACGCCGGGCGACCCGCCGTCTCGGCCACGAACATGACCGCCGCGAGCGGGACCCGATACCCGGCACCGAGGAACGCCGCGATCCCGATCACGATGAACAACCCGAGGTCCACGCGATTCACGGCGCTTGCGATCATGGCGCCGGTGAGTGCACCAGCGACCACGAGGGGGACGAAGAGCCCGCCGACTCCCCCGCCGGCCACCGCCACCGACGTGGCCACGCAACGAAGCACGAGGACGGCGAGCAGCAGTGCCGCTGAGTGTCCGGGCTCCGCGGCCCAGTTCACGACGGCGTAGCCCGATCCGACGAGCAGCGAACGGCCGGTGAACAGGCGACCGAGCGCGAACAGCGAGGCCAGGCCGACGCCCGCCGCGACCGCGGTCGACCAGGGTCGGGGACCCGCGGCGAAACGTTTGGCGTGACGCAGCATCCACGCGAAGCCGCGGGCCCCGACCCCCGCGATGACGCCGACGACGATCGCTCCGAGCAGGTCGCGCGCCGCGAACGTCGGGGTGCCGTCGATCGGGATGAGCGCGGTGGTGCCGTTGACCGTGACGAAGGCCAGATAGCCGGTGGCGCTGGCCACGAGTGCCGGGAGCAACATACGGCGGGCGAGGTCGTCCTGGAACGGCACCTCGAGCGCGAAGACCGCCCCCGTGGCAGGCGCCTTGAAGATGGCGGCCACACCCGCAGCGGCGCCTGCGACGAGCAGGACCCGATGGTCGGCGTTGCGGAACGAACGCGGCAGGCGGCGCTGCAGTCTCGAGCCGATGGTGGCCCCCATGTAGAGCGATGGTCCCTCGAGACCCAGGGGCACTCCCGATCCCAGGGTCGCCACCGCGGCGACGACTCGGGCGATGGCGGGACGCCACCCGAGCGCATGCGCCGGGTCGTGGAACGCGTGCAGATACTCGTCTGCGGTGGATGGTGAGCTGCCGGGCGCGATGAGGCGTCGCGCGGTGAGGGCGATCAGCAACCCGACGCCAGGAAGAAGAGCGAGTGTCCAGGACGCGAGACGGAGCGCGTGATCGAACGCGAGGTCGACCACGAGCCGGTCGAAGGCCGCGACGACGAACCCGGTGGCAGTTCCGGTGAGCGCCGCCAGCAGCACCACCTGGCGCGACCGCACGGCCAGGGTGCGAAGCTCCGCGCGACGGCGAGCGGGGAGCAATGCCGTGGGTCTCATGGCCAACCCAACCACGAGTCCTGGGGCACCTCACCGGCCGCATGCGCGAACGCCGCCAATGCCGCAATCATCGAGCGGCGGTGCCGCTGCGGGATCCGCTCGACGATCTGCTCGATCTCGACCCGCCGGCGCTCCGTCACCGCCGCCACGATCCGCCGACCCTCGTCCGAGAGTGCGATCGTGACCTCCCTCCGGCTGTCCGAAGCGACGCCGCGATCCACCAGACCCTTGGCCACGATCCGGTCACACAGTCGCGTGGCCGTGGAGGGGTGAACCCCGAGCGCGTCGGAAAGTTCGCCTGCGCTTCGTGGCCCATGAGACGCGAGCACGACCAGTGCCCGGTACTGCGGCAGGGTCACGTCGTCGTCGACGGCGGCCAGCGAACGTGCCGCGACGGCCACCAGAGCACGCGACGCCGTCAGGAGGGCGTCCGTGATCGCATCCACCTCGTCCGAACGATCGATCCGTGCAGTAGGCAACAGTTGTAGTGTACACACCTTCCGTCCCCCAAGGTCTGATTCGTCACATGCCGGACGGCCGCGGTGCCGGGGCCGGCCTAGCGGCTGGTGGCGACCCCCTCGGTGAACCACGACCAGGGCTTGGGTCCTCTGGCGTATCGCGACTCGACTCGCTCGATCTCGAACCCTGCCGCTCGTACGAGACCGGCGGGGTCGCGGGTCAGGTGGCAGCCGTCGGCAAGCCGCTTCTGCATGGGTTCGATCCGCCGCTGCCAGGCGGCGATCGACGGGTCGGGCGACAGGCCGTGTTCGAGGAAGTGCAGCCGCCCGCCGGGGCGCAGGACGCGCCGGACTTCGGCCAGTGCGCGCGTGACGTCGGGGATCGTGCACAGCGTGAACGTCGACAGCGCCGAATCGCAGCTGCCGTCGTCGAGGGGGATCGCTTCGCCCTCCAGCCCGATGTGCACCACGCGCGCCGTGGCGGCGACGATGCGGTGCTCGGCCAGGCGCCGGGCCAGGAGTGCCGGCTCGACGGCGTAGACGAGGTCGACCTCGGCCGGGAGCGCCGGGAGGTTGAGGCCGGAGCCGAAGCCGATCTCGACGACGGTGCCGGTCAGGCCGCGCGCCACGCTGGCGCGCCACGGGCGCAGGTCGGCGGTGCCGCACGCGCGGTCGATCAGCCGGGGAAGGACGCGCTCGCGGTACCGGCCCATGTGTCCTCGATCCGCCCGTCGACGAGGCGGTAGGTGGCATCCACCGACGGCAGGACCGCCGGTCGGTGCGTGATGATGATGCTCGTTCGTCCTGCGGTCCCGCCAACCATGTCGGCGAGGAGCTCGGCGGCGAGATGCCCTCTCTGGGTCGTCGCCTCCGGGGCCTGCGCACTGGTGCGTCGGCTCAGCGCAGAGCGAGACCGGACCGGCCGGCGGTGTAGAGGGCGACGACCACGAGCAGCCCGACGAACCAGCGCTGCAGCGACGTGGAGTCGCGGGTGCTGGCGAGGCGGCTGCCGACGATGACACCGATCAAGCTGGCCACGGTGAACGGGATGACCGTCCCCCACTCGATGGCGCCCCCGTGGAGGCGGGTGGCCATGGCCACGGCCGAGTTGATGGTGATGACGAGCAGGCTGGTGCCGACCGCTTCGGGCATGCTGAACCCGAGGGCGAGCACCAGGGCGGGCACGATCACGAAGCCACCACCGACGCCGAAGAACCCGGTGAGGAGCCCGACGAGGGTGCCGGCCACGATCACCTTGGTCGCAGTGAGCGGATCGAGGTGCACGCGGGTCGGGGCAACCGCCGCAGGGATCGGTGCGGCGGCGGCGCCCACAGAGCGCGCCACGCGGGGCGCCGCGGCCAGCTGGCGGGTGCGGCGCCACATGGCGTAGGCGGCGATGAGCATGAGCCCGGAGAAGGCGAGGAGCAGCACGTTCGGGTCGGCGGCCTTGTTCCAGTGAGAGC
>JANPGL010000590.1:0-5649 GCA_031423915.1 Actinomycetes bacterium
TCGAACGGGTCGAACGCGCCGGTGTTCACCTCGCCGGCCTGGGCGCACACCAGCACCGGGCCCGCGACGTCGGGCAGCAGCTCCGCCCTCAACCGACCCTGGTCGTCCGACGGCACCACGTGGACGCGGCGCCGGCCGAGACCCACGAGCCCGAGCGACTTCGACAACGTCGAGTGGGCCTGCTGCCCCACCACCACGGTCAGCTCGGGCGCCCCGAACAGCCCGTCGGCCTGCACGTCCCAGCCGACGCCAGCCAGCAGCGCGTCACGCGCCGCCGCCAGGCACGAGGCGTTGGCCACCGTGGCGCCACTCACGAAGGCCACACCCGTCGGGGCGGGCAGCCGCAGCGCGTCGACCAGCCAGGTGCGCACGACCTCGTGCAGCGTGGCGGCCACGGGCGACATGACCGGCAGCGCAGCGTTCTGGTCCCACGCCGCCGCCAGCCAGGCCGCCCCGAGCGCAGCGGGCAGCGTGGCACCGTTGACGAACCCGAAGTAGCGCGCCCCCGCGGTGGCCATCGTGGCCGGGCTCCCGAGCTCGTGGAGCCGCCGCAGCGTCTCGACGGCGTCCGCTCCCGTCTCGGGGAACGCCTCGTGGAACCCGGCCAGCGCGGCGAGCGCCACGTCGTCCGGGGCGACGCGGCGAGCGTCGACGGACGCCGCGTAGTCGAGCGCCGCCTCCATCCCCGCTCGCAACACCCCGTCGTCCCCACGCATCGCCCCAGTCTGCCCGGTCGGGCCGCATCGTGTCGCCGGTGGTGAGGCGAGGCCCGCGCCGATCAGTCGAGGGCGGTGACGTGCAGCAGCACGGCCATCTCGGGATTCAGCACAGGCATCTGCACGCCGTGGGTAGCCAGCTGTCGGCCGGTGAGGGTGAGGCCCGTGGTCCACCAGGCGGGCTGGCGGCGTGCCGGACCCAGCCGCGTCTGGCCGGGCAGCGGCAGGTGCTCGACGCGGTAGTGGGCGTCGGCCCGCAGGCCGGGCACGCGCAGCGGTGCCAGTCGATGCGCCATGCCGGAGGCCAGCTGCGCGTACGACACGACCGCCTCGCGGCGATCGTGGGCGTAGACGCCGTGGGCCACCTGCGGCGGTTCGGTGTCGAAACGCACGCTGTCGCCACCGTGCAGCAGCGGCCGGAACCGCTTGTGCAGCGCGATCGCCTCGGCCAGCTCCGTGCGCTCGCGGTCGGTGAGCGTGAGCACGTTCCACTCCACGCCGAGGTGGCCGAACAGCGCCGAGGCGGCGCGGAACGCCAGCGTGTGCACGCGACCGGTCGTGTGCGAGCGCGTCGGGCCGATGTGCGCGCCCATCAGCTCGGGCGGGACGAGCAGCGACGTGCCCCACTGGATCGTCTGGCGTTCCAGCGCGTCGTTGCAGTCGCTCGTCCACACGCGGTCGGTGCGGGCGAGGATGCCGTGATCGACGCGGGCGCCGCCCGACGAGCAGCTCTCGATCTCGACGCCGGGGTGGCGGGCGCGCAGCTCGTCGAGCATGCGGTACAACGCCAGCGTCTGGGCGTGCGTGCCGGCCGCGCCGTCGGCGCCCGAGCCCTGCGTGTGATCGCGGTTCATGTCCCACTTCACGTAGGCGATGTCGTGGTCGCGCAGCAGCGCGTCGAGCTGCGAGAACACGTGGGCGTAGGCGTCGGGGTGCGCCAGGTTCAGGACGAGCTGGTGACGCGCCAGCACCGGCTCGTAGCCGGGCGTCACCATCGCCCACTCCGGATGGGCGCGGTAGAGGTCGCTGTCGGGGTTCACCATCTCCGGCTCGACCCAGATGCCGAACTCCATGCCGAGACCGCGCACGTGGTCGACGAGCGGCGTCAGACCGTCGGGGTACACGTCGGGCGAGACCTCCCAGTCGCCCAGACCGCTCGTGTCGTCTCGACGCGAACCGAACCAGCCGTCGTCGAGCACGAACCGCTCCACACCGACGGCGGCCGCGGCGTCGGCCAGCGCCTTCAGGCGATCGGTGTCGTGGTCGAAGTAGACGGCCTCCCACGTGTTGAGCAGCACGGGCCGCGGCCGGGTCGGGTGCGACGGTCGGGCCCGGAGGAGCCGGTGCAGCGCCAGCGAGCAGTCGTTCAGGCCGTGACCGCCGTAGACGCCGAGCAGCTCGGGCGTGGTGTAGCTCTCGCCGGCCTCGAGGACGACTTCGCCGGGGTGCAGCAGCTCGCCGAGCTGGAGGCAGCGGCGGCCGTCGGGCAGGCGCTCGGCCAGCATCACGTGGTTGCCGCTCCAGGCCAGGTGCGCTCCCCACACCTCGCCGTGCCACTCTCCGAAGCCGGTCGTTCCGGCGAACACCAGCGAGGGGTGCTCGTGCGACGTCCGCCCCTGACGGTTCTCGACGCTGACGGCGCCGTGGGTCCAGGCGGCGCGATGCGGGTGCAGCTCGCGGGTGTGCCGTCCGGTGAAGGTGAGCAGCTCGGCCGCCTGCTCGGGCAGGGCGAACGTGATCGTCAGGGCGTCGAGCGACCAGCGCCGTGACGCGTCGTTCGTGACGGTCGCCAGCGCCCGCAGCACACCCTCGGGCGACAGGCCCAGCTCCACGACCAGGCGCAGCTGCGCCGTGCGGTCGGCGCACTCGACGGTCAACGAACGATCGTCGACCGACGACGAGACGAGCTCGGCGAACCGGGGCGACCAGTCCCGCCCACCGCCGCGCCGACCGAGCAGGCCGGACCGGCCGGGAAACCCCGAGCCGTGCTCGGGCACGACGGCGATCGGCGCCACCACGTCGAGCCCACCCTGGACGACGGGCGCCTCGAGGGCGGCGGCGAGCGCGTCGAGGTCGTCTGCATCGACGTCTCCCAGATCGGCGCCCCAGTGCAGGATGGCCGGCACCCCGGCCCGCAGATCGACGACGACGCTCACGCCCGCGGCGCGCAGGTGGACCAGACCGCTCATACCCTGGTTCTAGCGTGCCGGGAGACCTGCCGCGCAGGAAGATCGGATGAACGATGGCAGGCGATCCCGGCGCGGTCTTCAGCGCAGCGCAGACCGCGATGGAACGCGGTGATTGGCACGCCTTCTTCGCCTGTCTCGATCCCCGAGACCTGACGCTGGTGGCCGGTCATGGTCTCCGCCTCGTCGCGAGCAGCGAGCCCGGCGAGCGGGCCGAGGTGCGGGCGCTGGCCGATCGGCGTGGCGTCACGGCCGCCCTCCTCGACGCGGTCGCCGACGCGGTCGACGCCGTGGACGCGTCCGCACCCCTCGTGGTCGCCGCCCAGGGAGCGGCCCAGCTCGAGGCATCGCTGCGCCATCGCGACCTCGTGCGCACCCTCGACGCCGCCGTGACCGCAGCGGCCCGCGGCGCCACCGACCTTGCCGCCCTCACGGCCGATCTGGAGATCCTGCGCCGGGCCCATCACGGGGGCGGCGGCGTCAGCTCCAGCCTGTTCGTCGGGGAGACGCTCTCCGATGTCCGCATCGACGCCAGGCGGGCCGTCGGCACGCGCCGGTTGCCCGGGGGCCACGCAGAACCGGTCGTGTTCGCGCTCACCCGGCGCGGCTGGGTCATCCGGTTGTTCGGCCGGCCGCCGCGACCGGCGCGCTGACGGCCGCCCCGATCCGGTCGTCACGCCGGATCGCCCGCCTCGCCGCGCCCGCGATGCCGTCGGGGAGGAACAGCGTCACCGCCACGAGCGCGATGCCGTAGATCAGCGCCGGTTCGAGCGCCACGCCGAACCAGTTCACCATGTACGGCAGCATGGCCACCAGGGTGCCCCCGAGGATGCTGCCCGACGTCACCCCGATGCCGCCCAGGAACGCGGCCGCGTAGAGCTGGAACGACACCGACTGATCGAACCGGTACTCGGTGGCGAACGGAGACGGGAGCATGAGCAGTGCGCCCCCGACGCCGCTGACGGCCGCCGAGATGCCGAACAACGCCATGCGCATCCGCCCGATGGGCACACCGAACGTGGTGGCGCTCAGCTCGCCCGACCGCATGGCCTCGAGCGCTCGGCCCATGCGCCCGCGCACGGTGTTGGCCACCAGGGCGTAGACCACCAGCGCCAGCGCGACGACCACCAGGTAGAGCCACGCGCGTTGGTCCTCGCGCGAGCTGCCGAACCACGCCGGCGGGGTCACCCGGGCCTTCGACGCCTTGCCGTCGGACCCGTTGGTGAGCCACCGCATGCGCTTCACGACGGGGCTGAACGCGGTGCCGACCGCCAGGGTGAGGAAGGCCAGGTAGAACCCGCGGAAGCGCACGGCGGGCACCGCCACGCCATAGCCGACGACGAAGCACACCACCCCGGCCGCCGGCACCGTGGCCAGCAGCGGCCAGCCGTGGTCACCCGACAGGATCACCACCGCGTAGGCGCCGACGCCCACGAACGCGGCGTGGCCGAGCGCGATCATCCCACCGAAGCCCACCGCCAGGCTCACGCCGAGCACGGCGACGGTCCAGGCCGCGGCCTCCCACACGTAGTGCAGCTGCAGCGTGTCGAGCATCAGCGGCCCGGCGGCGAGTGCGGCGACCGCGGCGCCGCGCAGAGCCCACCTCAGCGCGGGACGCGTCCTCGAGCCGTCGGGGGTCATCGGGCGGCGGCGGGCTGGCGCACGACGGGGAGAATACGACCCGGGGGCAGCGCCCTCGGCGACGATGGGCGACGGGGCGACGCCGTTCGGTCAAACTGGGGCATGACGTCCCCGGAAGCGAGCCCGAGCGGCGGCCGCCGTCCCACCCCGCGCAGCCGTCATCGCGACCGGATCGCGCTGGCGACGTGGCGGTCGGCGACCGTGGCGCGCATCGGGGGTCGTTTCCGGCTCGACGCCGACGCCATGACGGCGACGCACCCGGGCATCGCTCCCGTGGCGGTGGTCGGCTGGGCGGTGGCGCAGGCGTTGCGCGACCACCCCGACGTGAACCGGCGCGTCGTGGTGTTCGGCATCCGCCCGAACCGCACGGTGCGCGTGTCGTTCGCCGTCGATGTGGGCCACGACCTGCAGGCCGCCGTGGTCGACCGGGCCGACGAGATGTCGGTTCGTGAGCTCCAGCGAGCGGTGGTGCACGGCGCTCGCGAGGCGCGGGCCGGCCGCGGCGCCATCCCGCGCGCCACCGGGCTGTTGGGCCGGCTGCCGGTGGCCGTCGGCCGCCCGGGGCTGTGGCTCGGCTCGGTGCTCACGGCCGGGCTCGGCGTACCGATGCTCGGCCTGGGCGCCGCGCCGTTCGGCGCCGCCCTCGTGTCGTCGGTGGCGGCGTTCGATCTGCCCGCCGTCGACCCGCCGTTCATCCCGTTCGCCCGGTGCCCGCTCGTGTTCTCCGTCGGTGCGGTCCACCGGGCCCCGGTGGTGCGCGGTGACGAGGTGGTCGTGGGATCCGTCGTCGAGGTGGCGGTCACCGCCGACCATCGCGTGTGCGACGGCGCCCAGTTCGCCGGCTTCGCCCACGACATCGTCGCGCGATGCGGCGGCGCCGTGGGCTGAACATCCTCAGCCCTTGTTGGCGCCCAGGGTGAGGCCGCTGATGAACTGCTTCTGCAGGATCAGGTAGACGACGAGCGTCGGCAGCGCGATGAGCAGCGAGCCCGCCGCCACGAGGTTCGAGTCCGAGAAGAACTGGCCGGTGAGGTTGGCGATCGACGACGTGATCGGCCGGTCGTCGCCCTGGTTCACCAGCACGACGGCCCAGAAGAAGTCGTTGT
>JANPGL010000591.1:0-2061 GCA_031423915.1 Actinomycetes bacterium
GTGGGGTGAGAGCCGCTTGGTGATCCCGGCCCAGCGCGCCAGGCGCTTGACGGTCCGAGCGGCGGCGTAGCGGTCCATCCGTAGCCCGTTCAGCCCGCGGAAGATCGGCCCGACGGTGTGTTCGGCAATGTACAGATCGAGCGGCGACGTTGTCATCAGGGATACCCCTGATCTTGCCGGTGATCGGGCCCCGCCCGGTTGCGTCAGCTCCGTCGGTGGGCGCCGACGAGGACGACGACCAGTCGGCACGGCTCGTCGAACGGGTTGCGCCAGGCGTGGCGCGTGCCATTCTGGACGACCGTGTCGCCGGGACCGAGCTCCAGCTTCACGCCGTCGTCGAGCTCCAGCACGCAACGGCCCGAGATGACGTACTCGTAGTCGACCGTGTCCGACGTGTGCATGCCCGGGCTGTCGGGCTCCATGTGGTCGCGCAAGCCGGGCACGGCGGCGTCCCACGTGGCCATCGCGGCGTCGACGTCGACCCCGCTCAGATCGGGCGCCGGCGTGGAGGCGGGCGGCACCACGAACACGCCGAAGCGGAACCCACCGGCGGCCGGGAACCACGTGACGTACGGCGGCTTCGACCCGTCGTCGGGGAACGTCGGCACCTCATCGCCACCCCACAGGCCGTAGAGTTCGCTCTCCGGCGCGACCGGTGACCGGACCGGTTCGATGATCTCGTCGCTGGCGAAGATCGCCTTGCCCTCGGGCGTATGCCCGGTCACGACCCGTCGGATCCCCATGTCGTCCCCCTCGTCGCACCGACGCTCCCCACGGCACCGGCGCCGCCGTTCCTAGCAGGTGCAGCTGCCGACCCCGGCCGGCCCGTTGCGCTCGGGTCCGATCCGTAGCCGGGGTCGCGCGCTCGGGCTGCGCACCACCCCGCTCGCTCGCTGGCGCCGACCGACCGCTCGGGATCCGGCGAACCCCGGCGGTTCGGGCACCCGTGTTCGAGTTTGGCGAGGTGCCACCCGGCGTCGTGGCGACGGTGGTGTGCGTGCTATCCGGTGATGGCCTGGTATGCGAGCGTGTGTAGGTCGTGTTCGGGTCCGGCGAAACCGAGCATGTACTGCGTCATGAGCACTCCGACGAGCGCCTCGGTTGGGTCGACCCAGTAGTAGGTGTTCGCGGCGCCCGGCCAACGGTGCTCGCCAACCGAGCCGAGCGCGCCGGTGCTCGCGACATCGAGAAGCACGCGACTACCCAACCCGAAGCCCCAACCGTGCTCCTCGACACCAGCGGGCGCGAAGGGCAACAGCGCTGCCGGCAGATGGTTCGCGTACATCAACTCGACGGTCTTGGGGCCCAGTACCCGGATGCCGTCCAACTCGCCTCGGTTCGCGAGCATCTGCGCGAACCGAAGGTAATCGTTCAGTGTCGAGTACAGGCCGAAGCCACCCCGCACGAAGACGTCGGGTCGGTCGACGGGGTGGGTGTCCGCCACGTCGATGCGCTCGTTGACGCCCGCCGTCATCGCCTGCAGAATCGTGGCCCCGCTCACCCCGATCCCGAAGATGTCGGGGAGACCGTACATCGCTGCGAGGCGGTCGACCTTGTCGCTCGGCACACCGAACGCCGTGTCGACCATGCCGAGCGGCGCGAGGACACGCTCCTCCAACAGGTGCCCGAAGGGTTGGCCCGTCACGACCTCGGCGACACGTGCCGCCACGTCGATCCCGGCGCTGTAGTGCCACCGTTCGCCAGGCTGGAAGGCCAGCGGGAGGCGACCGATGACGTCCACGAACGCCTCCAGGGACCGGGACGCGTCGTCATGGAGTCGCTCCTCGCGATACGACGCCGACGCGCGCGTCGGCTGGACCTCGTTGGTCAGCCCGCTGGTGTGCGTGAGCAGATCATGCACCGTCACCGGACGGCGCAGGTCGGTGAACGCACCGTCATCGGTCATGACACGTAGCGAACCGAACGCAGGGAGGTAGGCGCTCACGGGATCGGTCAGGCGAAGTTTGGCCTCCTCGACGAGCGACATCACCGCAACGCACGCGATCGGTTTGGTCATCGAGTAGATGCGGACGATCGTGTCGTCCGTCATGGGCAGCTCGG
>JANPGL010000592.1:0-19594 GCA_031423915.1 Actinomycetes bacterium
GGGCGAGCATGCCCCCCACCACCATGGCGGCGGCCGCGGCGACGAACGACGTGCCGACCAGCAGTTGGCGGCGACGGGGCGGTGCGGGCGCAGGGGTCAGCGCGAGCATCAGGCGTCCTTTCCTGCGGCGTGCTTCAGGTCGAACAGCGGCTCGGGCGACGAGACGACGATGCCCTCGGCGAAGTTGGCGAACGGCGCCGGCGACGGGGTGGCCCACTCGAGCGTCTGGCCGTCCCACGGGTCGTCGCCGGCAGCGTCACCGTTCTTGGCCGCCCTCACGAGCAGCCCGAGGGCGCCGAGCACGGCGAGCACGAGGAGGAGCTGGCCGATCAGTCCGGCCACACCGGCGGCCTTGCCGAAGTCGGAGCCCGTGTCCTTCAGGCGATCGGCGGGCACGCTGTCGGCCAGACCCATGATCAGCTCGACCGCGGCGATGAGGACGACGCCGCCGAGCGCCGGGAGCACCAGCAGCTTGGCCAGGGCGTCCGACACGAGTCTGCCGGTGAACTTCGGCGACCAGTGGAACACCGCCGCCAGCCCCGCCAGCACGGCCGAGCCGAGCACCAGGTTGAAGTGGCCGTTCTCGTAGGAGCTGCCGACCAGGTCGAGGCCCTTGAACCCGGTGAGCGCACCGAGCAGCGCGGCGGCCAGGAGCAGCAGGAGCGCCAGGACGGCGAACGCCAGCGCCGCCGTGGCCTTCACCTTGCCGTTCTTCAGGGCGAGACCGCACCACCCGAGCACGATCACGACGGGCAGCACGAAGGCCAGCGACGCCACGATGAAGAGGAACTGGTTGCGGACGTCGGGGTTGAGCGACGCCTGCATGTCGACCCCGACGCCGAGCAGCACGGACAGGCCGATGGCGGCGAAGAGCACGCCCCGCATGGTCTGACGGGCCCGGGACAGCGTGGCGACGATGTCGGCGGCGATGCCGAGCACCGGCACGGCGTAGAGGTACGTCTGCGGCTGGCGGATCGCCATGTCGAGGTACTTGGCCACGCCGACGTTCCCGCCGAACAGCGACCGGCCGTAGCGGAAGTCGACCGAGAGCAGGATCACGTTGGCGAGCACGACCGGCAGCGACAGCACCAGTCCGGCCGACCAGACGAGCCCGGCCCAGGCGAGCGCCGGGACCCGGTCGAGGTTCATGCCCGCCGCCCGGCCGGTCACGACCGTGGTGGCGACGCAGATCGAGGCCGTGATCAGGGCGAACAGCACGAGCGCCAGGGATGTGAGGAAGAGCGCCACTCCCTCGCTCTGCCCGCCGCCCGGACCACCGTTCGAGGCGTACGCCCCGATCAGGAGGCCGGAGCCGATGAGCCAGGTCCAGAACGACAGGGCCGTAGCTCGCGGGAACGCTATGCCCTGGGCGCCGACCTGCATCGGAACGACGGCGACGGCCACACCCATGAGCAACGGGACGACGACCAGGAAGGCGAACCCGAAGCGGTAGAGCGACAGCAGCTGCCCCACCGAGTTCTCCGGGAGCACGACCTTGGCGCTGTCCAGCCGCTCGAGGCTGAGCAGACCACCGACGATCGCCGTAGCGAGGCCGAAGATCAGGGAAGACCCGATGTAGAGCCGACCGATCCGCTTGTGGTCACCCGTGGTGAACCATGCGGCGAGCCCGGTCGGGGCGACGTACGGGCGGACCACCGAATCCGCCGCGTCTGCGGCGATGTCGGCTGGCGATGTTGTGATGGTCATGGGCGAACCCTCGCCGGACGCGAACGCCCGACGCTTCGGCTGGAGGGATCAGGTCTCACGTCGGGAGCGATCGTAGCCAGCCGGTCCCGCTGCGCCTGAAATCCCCGTCTGTCGATCGCGTGACGGTCGCTCACGGGCGGTGGCCGGTCACGTCAACGCGGCCCGACTGAGGGGCACCCGAAGCGAGACCGCAGCCCCACCCTCGGGCCGGTTCTCGGCCGAGGCCGCACCGCCGTGAGCAGCCATGATGGCCTGCACCAGGGCCAGGCCGAGCCCGACTTCGCCCCGGGTGTCGCCCCGGCGGAACCGGTCGAACACGTGGGGCAGCACGGCCGGGTCGAACCCGGGGCCGTCGTCGAGCACGGTGAGCACGCCGTCGCGTCCGTCGACCCTGGTCTCCAGGCGGACCGACGGCGCCCGCCGCGCCGCGTTGCGCACGACGTTGTCGATGGCCTG
Organism: Actinomycetes bacterium; assembly: GCA_031423915.1. Classification (GTDB taxonomy): domain Bacteria; phylum Actinomycetota; class Acidimicrobiia; order Acidimicrobiales; family Ilumatobacteraceae; genus JANMAT01. The sequence goes on from JANPGL010000592.1 coordinate 2,164, forward strand.
GCGCACGAGCGCCATGTCTGCGTCCACCACGACCGCAGCGGCCGACGGGTCGGCGATCACCTCGCACCCGTCGACCCGGATCGAGGCGGCCAGCTCCTCGGCCAGGAGGTCGAGCCGCAGCGGGGCGAGCCGGGGGATGGCCTGGCCCGTCTCGAGCCGGGCCAGGTCGAGGAGCTCGTTCACGCCGGCGGCCGCCCGCTCGGACGCCGAGCGGATCTCGGACAGCGAGCGCACGTACTCCTCGGTGCTGCGATCGCGCGACAGCGCCTGGCTGGCCGAGGCCTGGATCACGGCCAGTGGGGTGCGCATCTCGTGGGCCGCGTCGGCCAGGAAGCCGCGTCGCTCCACCAGGGCCCGGCGCGCCGGAGCGAGCGCCCGACCGGCGACGAGCCAGCCCACCGCCAGAGCCGAGCCCACCAGCCCGAGGGCCCCGAGGACGAGGCGGAGCCGCAGGCTGGAGCGCCGGTCGTTCTCGCCGTCGAGGCCGACGACCGTCACCAGGGCTTCCTCGGTGCTCAGCGGTCGGACGAGGGCGAAGTAGTGCTGGTCGCCGCGCGAGAACGTGTCGGTGGCGTACGGGGAACCCTGGTTGGCCACGGTCTGGAACAGCGAGCGCAAGGGCGGGTCGGCCTCGGACTTGCTGTAGGCCTCGCTCTGGCCGTCGGACCGGATCCACCAGGTCGGGTTCTCCTTGTCGGGCTTCTGTCCGGCCCGGAGCGCCACCAGAGCGTCGCCCATCTGGCTCTCGGCCTGCCGTTCCGTGTCGTCGCGCAGGTTGCCCGCGCCGACCCGGTAGGCGACGACCGCCAGGATCACGGTGGCGATGGCGGTCGTGGCCACGACCAGGGCGGCGATGACCATCCGCAGCCGCCGCAGGTTCATGCGGTCACCCGGTAGCCGACGCCGCGGACCGTCTCGATCGGCGCGGGCCGGCCGGGTAGGTCGAGCTTGCGGCGCAGGTTCGCCATGTGGACGTCGACCACGTTCGACAGGCCGTCGTAGTTGGCGTCCCACACGGCCTCGAGCAGGTCGGTGCGCCGCACGACGTCACCTTTGCGATCGAGCAGGTAGTGGAGCAACGCGAACTCCCGGGCCGTGAGCGGGACCACCACGTTGCCACGCCACACCGTGTGCGCGGCGGGATCCAGCTTCACGTCACCCGCCTCCAGCACCGGGGTGCGGGCGTCGGACGGGCGGCGCGCCAAGGCACGGACGCGCGCCGCGAGCTCGGGGAAGTCGAACGGCTTCGTGAGGTAGTCGTCGGCGCCGGCGTCGAGGCCGCCCACCTTGTCCGACAGCGAGTCGCGGGCCGTCAGCACGAGCACGCGCGCCGTCGAGCCGGCGGCCCGGAGCTCACGGCAGATGGTGAGGCCGTCGCCGTCGGGCAGGCCGATGTCGAGGACCACGAGCCCGTACGGCGCCAGGTCGAGCGCCTCGCGCGCCGTCCGCACGGTGCGCTCCCAGTCCACGGCGTGGCCGTCCTCGACCAGGCCGCGCTGGATCACGGACCCGAGCGCGGGATCGTCCTCCACCAGGAGCACCCGCATCCCGCCATGTTCCCACGCCGCGCATGAAGCGTTGATGAAGTCGGCACTCACGGTCGCTTCATGGTCGTTCCCGCATGCTGCGGTCCATGGACGAGACACGAGCCCGCATCGCCCACCTGCTGCGCCGCACCGGCTTCGGCCCGCACCCCGGCCAGGTCGACGCCCTGGTCGGTGGCGGGGTGAAAGGCGCCGTCGACGCCGTGCTGGCCGCGCCGCCGCTGCAGCCGCCGCCCGCCGAGCTGGGCACGAAAGACGACTACGGCCAGCTCCTGCGCTGGTGGGTGGGTGTGCTCTCGCGGCCCGACGCCGGCCTCCACGAGAAGATGGTGTGGTTCTGGCACGGCCACCTGACGAGCTCGATCGAGAAGGCATCGCCGCTGGCCATGTGGCGCCAGCATCAGCTGCTGCGCACCCACGCGCTCGGCAACTTCCGCACGCTGCTCCAGCAGATCACCGTCGACGCCGCCATGCTGGCCTGGCTCGACGGCGACGGCTCGGTGGCCGAGGCGCCGAACGAGAACTACTCGCGCGAGGTCATGGAGCTGTTCGCGCTCGGTCACGATGCGGGCTACACCGAGGCCGACGTGCACGCCGGCGCCGTGGCGCTGTCGGGCTGGCACATCGACGACAAGACCGAGAAGGTGGTGTTCGACGCCGACTCGGGACCCACCGCCCCGGTCACGTTCCTCGGCCGCTCGGTCCGCGAGGCCGCCGAGGTCGTCGACGCCATCTGCGACCACGAGGCCTGCGCGCCTCACATCGCCGGCACCGTCTATCGCTGGTTCCACGGCGTGGCTCCCGACGCGCCCACGCTCGGCACGCTGGCATCGGTGTTCCGCGACGCCAAGCTCGAGATCCTTCCGCTCGTCACCGCCGTGCTGCGCGACCCCGCCTTCCTCGACCGGCGCAACAACCGGGCCCGCTTGCCCATCGAGTGGTTCGTGGCCGCCAACGCCGTGCTCGGCGTGACCGAGCCGGACAACCTCGACGTGCTCGAGCAGCTCGGGCAGGAGCCGTTCAGCCCGCCCAACGTGGCGGGCTGGCCGATCGGCCCGCGCTGGCAGTCGGCGTCGGCGTCGATGTCGCGCGCCGCCTACGCCTGGGACGCGTCCGACGACAGCGAGACCGTGTCGACCAGCGACCCCGTCGTCGACATCCTGGCCAAGGCCTCGCTGTTCGAGACGACCGACGAGACCGTGGCCGCGCTGCGCCAGGCCGTGGCGGCGGTCGAGGGACGACGCGACCGCGCCAGCGTGCTCCACGCCCTCGCCGTGACCTGCCCCGAGTTCTGCGTCGCCTGACGCGGTCCGTCCCGCGTTCTGCCCCACCTGTTCGCCCGCCCCTTCCCGCCGCCCGTTCTCCCAAGGAGCCCTCCGTGACCTCCATCGATCGCCGCCGCTTCCTCACCCTCGGCGCCGGCGCCATGTCGGGCCTCTGGCTCGCCGCCTGCGCCGGCTCGGGCGCCAAGACCGCCGCCGGCGATCCCACGTCGTCGACATCGGCGGGCGACGCTGCCGCCCCGTCCTCGTCCGCCCTCGAGAACGGGGCGGCGACGCGTCCCAAGACGCCGGCAAGCAAGGCCAAGCGACGGCTCGTCGTCGTCGAGCTCGACGGCGGCAACGACGGGATGTCGACCCTCGTGCCCCACGGGATCTCCGGCTACAAGGACCTGCGCAGTCGCACCCTGATCGAGGACAAGGACCTCGTGAAGTTCGGCAACGACCAGGTGGCCCTGCACAAGAGCCTGAAGGGCCTGAAGGACAAGGGCCTGGCGGTGGTGCAGGGCGTCGGCACCCAGACGCCCGACGGGTCGCACTTCGAGATGATGGACCGGTGGTGGCGCGGCGACGTGGCCGGCACCGCCGGGCTCGCCACCGGTTTCCTCGGTCGGCTGTGTGACCAGCTGGCCGACCCGGCCGCCCGCATCGTGGGCCTGTCGTTCGGTGCCGGCAACCACCCGGCCATGCAGGCGGCCCGGGCCTCCACGCTGTCGCTGCCCGGGGCGGGCGCAGCGCGCTACCTGGCCGGCGCCGACCCCGGTGACAAGCGGGCCAAGGCGTTCCAGGACGCGTTCGCCCAGATGGGCGCCACGGCGCGGCCCGACTCGGTCGGCCAGGCCCGGCGTGGGATGACCGACGCCATCGGCGTGGCCCGCATGCTGGCGGGGCTGACCGAGGAGAAGACCGAGAAGGAGTACCCCGGCTCGAACCTGGGGCAGTCGCTGAAGCTGACCGCCCGCCTGTTCGCCGCCGACCCGCTGGTGCGCGTCGTGCACGTGCCCATGGGCGCCGACTTCGACACCCACCAGGACCACCCCGGCCGCCACGCCGCCAACATGGCCGAGCTGAACGACGCCCTCGTGGCGTTCCTGAGCGACCTCGAGTCGCGAGGGTTGGGCGACGAGGTGCTCGTGGCCACCACCAGCGAGTTCGGTCGGACGGCGCGCGACAACGGCTCGAACGGGCTCGACCACGGCACCGCCTCGGTGGCGCTGCTGGCCGGCCCGGTGAACGCCGGCCTCTACGGCGAGCACCCGTCGCTCACGAACCTCGACGAGGACGACCAGCTGGTGGCCACCGTCGGCTTCGACCAGTACTACGCCACGCTGGCCGAGAACTGGTTCGGCATCCCGGCCGGCGAGGTCCTCCCCGGCAAGCCCTCGCCCATCACCGGCATCGTCTGACCCGGGCGCGCGGGACCGGGTCGCCCCGCCGTCGCCCCAGCCCCGCCGTCGCCCCAGCCCCACCCTGGGCTCAGTCGCATCAAATGCGCGGGAGCGGCGTCCTGCGACGGGCTGGACGCATTTGATGCGCCAGACCCCGGGCGGATCCAGTCGGTGGGCGTGCGCGAGCGGGTCGTGGCGGCGGGTCAGCGGCGGACGAGGACGTCGGCCGCCATGGCCAGGAACAGCAGCGTCACGTACGTGATCGAGAAGGCGAACAGGCGCATCGAGCGCTTGGTCGAGGGGCGCAGACCCAGGTTGACCACGCCCGCCAGGAACGCGGCCCCGAGCACGACGGCGAACCCGCCGTACAGCCAGCCGAGGTGCGCCACCCGCCAGAACCACAGCGAGCAGGCCACCATCAGCGTGGTGTGGAACAGCATCCGGCGGCTGACGGTCTTGAGATCGGCGACGGCCGGGAGCATCGGGACGTTGGCCGCCCGGTAGTCGTCGGCGTAGCGGATGGCCAGCGCCCAGAAGTGCGGCGGCGTCCAGAAGAACATGGTGGCGAAGAGCACCCATGGGGCGACGCCGAGCGAGTTGGTGACCGACGACCAGCCCACCAGCACCGGCACCGCGCCGGCGGCGCCACCGATCACGATGTTGCGGGTCGAGGTGCGCTTCAGCCAGATCGTGTACACGAAGACGTAGAAGAGCATGGCCGACAGCGCCAGCACGGCCGACAGCAGGTTCACCGTCGACCACAGCAGGGCGAAGGCGGCGACTTCGAGCAGCAGGGCGAAGACCAGGGCGTTGCGGGGCTCGACTGCGCCGGTGACCAGTGGCCGGTTCTGCGTCCGGGGCATGAGCTTGTCGATGTCGCGGTCGACGTACATGTTGACGGCGTTGGCGCCACCCGCGGCCAGGGCGCCGCCTACCAGCGTGACCGCCATGAGCCAGATGCTGGGGATCTTCCCCGCCGCCACGACCATGGTCGGCAGCGTGGTGATGAGCAGCAGCTCGATGATTCGGGGCTTGGTGAGGGCCAGGTAGGCACCGAACTTGGTGGTCGGCGCCTTCACCCGCTCGTGTCCGAGCACACCACCGGGGGCCAGGCGCGAGGGCACGATGGGACGAGCGCCGACGGCCATAACGGGGCAAGCGTACGTTCGATCGGTGGCCCGAACCAACCGTGACGGCAAGTGTCAAGAAACCTTTCGCGGGCGGGGCGCCTCGACCGGGCTTGCCCTGGCGACGACAATGGAGCCGTGGCCACCGCAGCTCCCTCCACCATCGAGGCCCCGGCCGACGAAACGGCGATCGCGGAGGACCGCCCGTGGATCGTCCTGGTGTGGAACGATCCCATCAACCTGATGAGCTACGTGGCGTTCGTGTTCCGCAAGCTGTTCGGGTACTCCGAGGAGAAGGCCGAGGCCCTGATGCTCGACGTCCACCAGAAGGGCCGGGCCGTGGTGTCGAACGGCACCCGGGAGAAGGCCGAGATCGACGTCTTCCGCCTCCACGAGCACGGGCTGTGGGCGACGATGCAGCACGACGAGTAGGGCGGCGTGCGCGTCCCCCGCCAGCGGCTCGTCGCCCGCAAACGCGACGGCCGGTACGTCGTCCGGCTCTCGGACGACGTCCGAAAGCTCATCGGCCAGCTCCTCGACGAGATGCGAGAGCTGCTGTCGTCCGACATGCCCGCCGGTGACGGCCGACTCGAGCGGCTCTTCCCGCCCGCCTACCTGCAGGACCCCGACGCCAACGCCGAGTACCAGCGGTTCATGCGCTCCGAGCTGCTCACGTCCAAGATGGCGGCGCTCGACATGGTGCGGGAGACGCTGAGTGCCAAAGAGCTCACCGAGGCCGAGCTGACGGCGTGGATGACGTCGCTGAACAGCGTCCGCCTGGTGCTGGGCACCATGCTCGACGTGTCGGAGGACGAGGACCTGAGCGGGCTCACCCCCGACGACCCCACGTTCGGCGGCTACCTGCTGTACCAGGAGCTGTCGATCATCCTCGAGCACATCGTGGCCGCGCTCGGCGAGTAACGACGGACCAGGCCGCCGACGGGTCGGGCCCTCCTGCCTTCCGGGCCCGCACCGTCTCACCCGTACGACGAGTTGGGCCGAGAATCCCGGCGCCCCGGGGCCGCCCTGCTTCCGCGCCCGGTCGGTCTCGCCGGCGCGACCGACGGGGCGGAGAACCCCTGGTTCGGTGTCGACACGGCGCGTTCCCGCCCGAACCGGCTGGCGGAACGACCAGGCCGCGCTGCTAGAGTGCATCCGCTCTCGACAGGAATCGTTCCACCTAGCCCCCATCGTCTAGCGGCCTAGGACATCACCCTTTCAAGGTGACGGCACGGGTTCGAATCCCGTTGGGGGTGCGTACAGAGAGCAGTGCAGTACGGAAATCTCGGTCCCGTGGTGCAGTTGGAGTGCACGCCGGCCTGTCAAGCCGGAGGTCGCGGGTTCAAGTCCCGTCGGGACCGCGCATTCCGTTGTCGTGTTCGATGCGGCAGCGGCGCGGTCGAGTAGCTCAGTTGGCAGAGCGTCCGCCTGAAAAGCGGAAGGTCACCGGATCGACGCCGGTCTCGACCACCAACGAACGTCCTGATCAGGGCCGGTTTCCTCCCCACGGAGGGACCGGCCTTCGTCGTTCCATCCCGCGAAGATCCCGCGCGTCGAACCGGCCCGGCGGACGCCCCATCGATGCAGCGTCGGCGTCGGATGGGCAAGGAGCCCGGCGGTAGCGAGTGCTCATGAGGCCAGCCCGGAAGACCATCGCGGCCGCCGTAGGCGAGAATTCCTGCTCGGGGTGTCGCGCGATCGGGGTGCCTGGGGGGCTCTCGTGGGTGTGCAGGGCGGTTCGGACAGCGAGGCGTACGCCGCGTTCTGGCGGGCGAACGAAGCCCGGCTCCGTCGCGCCCTGGTCGCCCACCTCGGACCCGTCGACGGCCGTGCCGCCGCCGGGGATGCGCTGAGCTGGGCGTGGGAGCACTGGAGCGACGTCCGGTCGATGGCCAACCCGGTCGGCTACCTGTACCGCGTCGGTCAGACGGCCGCCCGCAAGCACCAGCCCCGACCGCTTCCGGTCCCCGCCGCGGCGAGCGACGGCCAGGACCCGGCCGACGGTGACCTCGACCTGATCGAGGCGCTGCGGGCCCTGTCCGACCAGCAGCGGGTCGCCGTGCTGCTGGTCCATGCCCACCGCTACTCCCAACGCGAGGCCGCCGAGGTCCTCGACGTGGCGGTCTCGACCGTGCGTGTCCACCTCGATCGGGCCGTCCGCCATCTCCGCGCCGCCCTGGAGGTCAGCGATGGATCCTGAACTGGCCGAGCGCCTCACTCGCCATGGCACCTGGCTCGACGACGCCGCACCACCGCTCGCACCCCGGCCGGCTGCCGACCCAGGCGAGGCTGCGGAACACGAGGGCGTTCGTGTGGTCGACATCGGTGCACTCACTCCGCCGGCCGCCGGCCGCCGCCGTGGCGCGTTCGTCGCCGCGGCGCTCCTCGCCGCTGCCGCAATCGTCGCCGTCGCCCTCGTCGTGCGGACCCCGACCGGCGGCAGCGGCACCGACGACGGGTCCACCGGGCAGTCGACCGGTCTGGAGCTGGACGGGCGACACGGTGACGTCCTCGTCGTGGCCGAGAGCACGCTGGCCGCCGGCGACCTGACCCTGGCCGCCGATGCGCAAGGGCTCGCCGACCTCTGGTCGTCGCTGACGACGACCGCCCCGCCGCCGGCGATCGACTTCGCGACGTCCGTGGTGCTCGCGATGACGGTCGTGGGGAACTCCTGCGTGCCGTCGTTGGGGCGCCTCGAACGGACCGACGGCCCGACGTACACCCCGGCCTTCGCGACTGCAGCGACGTCGTGCCTGGACCTCGCTGTCATCCGCACGTTCGTCGTGCGCGTCGACCGATCGGCGATCGAGCCCCACTTCGTGCTGCGACTCCCCGCGTACCTCCGCTGGTACGACGAACAGCGCTTGGAGGTCGACTTGGGTGCCGGCGAGGCAACCGGTCGACTGCTCACACCGGCGCCCGTCCGACAGGGCGTTCCCACCACCGCGGCGTCCGAGCTGTCAGATCCGCCCGGTCCAGCCACCGACGCACGGTCCACCGTCGCCGGGCTGTGGATGCGGAGCGAACCCGACGTCGTCGATGCCACCGGACCCCTCCCTGGGGCCGACGGGTTCCGGCTCTCGTTCATCCCCGACGAGGGCGGTCCACTGGTCCTGCAATCGCCGTGCGGCACCTACGTCGCTCAGCACTTCGAGGTCATCGACGGACGCCTCACGATCGGGCCGTGGATCGTGAAGCCGGCGGAGGAGTGCGCGTCGATCACGCTCGACGAACGGACCAACCGACTTCAGGCACTCCTCGGTGAGCGGCCACGGTTCACCATCGCCGGCGACGAGCTGTCTCTCGGCGAGGGCTTCGACTTCCAACGTGGGACGACCATGCCGATCGACCCACAGGCGACGGTGCCGACCATGGCCGAGCTCCGCGGCAGAACGTTCCGTGCGCTGGGCGGGATCGCCCTCGACCAGGAGGACGCCACCGTCACCTTCGGCGACCAGCTCACGGTCACCACGCGCTGCTCCGAGACGACCATCGATGCCACCATCGTCGACGGTCGCCTGCGAACCGGCGCTGTACGACGGAAGGTCACCGTCGGCCGCAAGTGCAACGACGCCGCCCCGCTGACCACCCTGATCGCCTGGCCCCGCCTGAGCCTCCAGGGAGCGACACTGCAGGTCGCCCTTGACGACTTCGCGACCACGACCGTCGAGGTCGGGATCACACCCACGAGCACCGAGCCGACATCCCGCCCGTAGGCGCGATCACGTCTGGACCGTCGTGGTGGTCAGGTGTCGAGTGCAGCAGCGAACGCGTCGTCCTCCGCGTCGGTGAGTCCATCGATCAGCAAGTCGTCGACCGACCCGAGGACCGGGGCCGAGCGAAGCTGTTCGTCCGTCAGACGTCACACGATGGTGAGCTTGACCTCGATGTTGTTGCGGGTGGCGTTCGAGTACGGGCACACCTGGTGGGCCTTGGCGACGAGCGCCGTGGCGGCGTCACGGTCGAGCGACGGGACGTGCACGTCGAGCTCGACGGCCAGGCCGAAGCCGCCGGCGGGCAGCATGCCGATCGACACGCTGGCCGACACCTCGCTGCCGGCCACATCGAGCTTGTCGGCGCTGGCGACGAACTTCAGGGCCGAGTGGAAGCAGGCGGCGTAGCCCACGGCGAAGAGCTGCTCGGGGTTGGTGGCGCCACCGGGGCCGCCCATGGCGGTGGGCACGCGCAGGTCGAGATCGAGCTGGCCGTCCTCGGACGTGGCGTGGCCGTTGCGGCCATCACCCGTGGCGGTTGCGGTGGCGGTGTAGAGCGTGTTCATGGTGTGCGATTCTATTGTGCACAATTCGGTTGCGCAACCCGTGCCGCTCGGTAGCATGGCGATGTGGCCATGCAGCGGCTCCCCCAGCTCGAGCTCGACAACCAGCTGTGCTTCGCGCTCTACGACGCCAGTCGGGCCGTCATCCGCGCCTACGGACCGCTGCTCGACGAACTCGGGCTCACGTACCCCCAGTACCTCACGATGCTGGTCCTGTGGGAGGCCGACCGCCCCACCGCCGTGGGCGAGCTCGGCGGCCGCCTCCACCTCGACTCGGGCACGCTCACCCCGCTCCTCAAGCGGCTCGAGCAGCAGGGCCTCGTGACCCGCCAGCGCGACACGGCCGACATCCCGGCGCGCCTCGTGCGGCGCTACGACATGGACGTCGAGACGATCCGGGCGCTCAAGGATCAGCTCGCCTCGCTGGTGGACGCGCTCGACGCCACCGAGCGCGCCTGACGGCGTTCACTCCCGCCGGGCGACGACGATCAGCTCGCCGTCGGGGTGGCCGAGGGGCTCACCGAGCCAACCGCCGGCGATGCGATCGACGACGAACCCCGCACCCGCCAGCGACGAGCGCAGCTCGTGCTCGTCGCGGAAGCGCAGCGAGAGCTCACTCGTCAGTACCTCGCCGTCGTCGAAGCGGTAGTGGTGCGTGAACGACACGACGCCGTCGCACGCGTCGGTGAGCTGCGTCCAGATGCGCACGCTTCCGCCGCCGGGGAGCGCCACGTGGCGGTACGTGTCGACGCCGTTCCACCGATCCCACGCCCGGTCGAGCGGATCGCGCGCATCGAACGCCAGCACACCGCCCGGCACGAGCGCGCGGTGCACGTCGGCCAGCACGGCGTGCCACTCGGCGTCGGTGAGGAAGATCTGGGCGACATGGCTCGTCATCACCGCCACGTCGAACGCCGCGGCCGGCAACGCGGCCGACGTCCCCTCGATCCATGTGACGCGCTCGGCACCGGGCTTCGCCCGCGCCGCGGCCAGCGATGCCGCCGCCGGCTCGACGCCCGTGACGCGGTGGCCTCGCGCCGCCAGCCCGATCGCCAGCCGCCCGGTACCGCAGCCGAGATCGGCCACACGCGACCCCGGCCCGATCGCGTCGACGACCGCGGCGAACCAGTCGTCGTCGCGCTGCCACGGGCACTGCGCGTCGTACACCTCGACGAGCCGCCGGTGACGGAACTCAGCCTGCTCCACGGTCCATCGCCTCGGCCACGGCGAGCTGCGCCGGCGAGCCGCCGAGCCGCAGGCCCTCGATCACCCCCGCGGCGTCGGCCGCGGGCCGGTTCTGCGACAGCTTCCACTTGCCCACCAGGTCGGTGATCTCGACCTCGACGCCGACGATGGCCCGGGCGAGGCCCTCGATGTAGTCCGCGGGCGCGTCGTCGACCGACCACGGCTCGGTCCGACCCGCCTCGTGCACGGCGGTCAACCGGCGCACGAGGTCGAGCACCCAGGCCGGGTCGTCGTGCACGATCAAGCGGCCGCGCGCCTGCACGACGACGTAGTTCCACGTGGGCACCACCTTGCCGTGCTCGCGCTTCGACGGGTACCAGCCCGGCGACACGTAGGCGTCGGGCCCGCGGAACGTCACGAGCGCGTCGGCGCCGTCGTTGCGCCACTGCGGGTTGGCCCTGGCCACGTGCGCGGTCAGGCGGGTCACGTCGTCGTCCACGAGCACCGGCACGAGCGTCGACTCGAGGCCGGCCGCGCCAGCGGTGATGAGCTCACCGGCGCCCAAGCGGCGCACGGTGTCGCGCAGGAGGATGCGATCGGTCACCTGGAACGCGGGCGGGTTGTACACGGCACCCGACCGTAGGCCCGTCGCCAGCCACGTGCTAGGGAGATGTCGTGAGCCAGCCCATCGCCTGCCCACCGTTCGGCCTCGTGTCGTTGGGCGACCACCTGCCCGACCCCGCCGCCGGCCACCTCGTGCCCGAGCCCGACAAGTTCCGCGGCTTCGTCGAGCTCGGCGTGTTGGCCGAGCGTCTCGGCTTCGCCAGCTTCCACCTCGGCGAGCACCACTTCACCGACTACGCGCTGTCGGCCCCCGCTCCGATCCTCGCCGCGGTGGCGGCGCGCACCGAACGGATCGTCCTGTCGACCGCCGTGACCCTGCTGCCCCACCACGACCCGGTGTTCGTGGCCGAAGACTTCGCCACCGTCGACGTGCTGTCGCGCGGCCGCGTGGAGCTCGTGGTCGGGCGTGGCGTCTACCGCGACCACTACCGCCAGTTCGGTCAGGACGCCGACCGGTCCGAGGCGATGCTCACCGAAGCCGTCGAGCTGCTCCGACGCCTGTGGAGCGAGCGCGACGTGTCGTGGTCGGGCACCATCCGCCCACCCCTCGACCGCGTCACCATCCACCCGCGGCCGCAACAGTCGACCCCGCCGATCGTGCTGTCGGCCAGCTCCCTCGGCTCGGTGCAGCGCGCCGTCGACCTCGGCTGCCCCATCGCCATCGCCACCATCTCGACCGGCAAGTTCCTACCGGTGGACCTGGTGCGCGAGTACCGCCAGCGGTGGGCCGCGGCGGGGCGCGACCCGGCCGACGCCCGCGTCATCCTCCACGTGCACAACTACGTGGGCGCAGGCTCGTCGGCCGACGCCCGGGCGTTCTGGCTGCCGTACCAGGTCGGCTACCTGACGTGGGTCGTGCAGGAGGTACGGGGCGCCCCGGCGCCGCTGCCGCCCCACTGGACCACGCTCGACGCGCCCGACTCGCAGGCGGTGTGCGGCTCGGTCGACGACGTGGCGGCCGAGCTGGCCGAGCGGATCCGTGCGTGCGGCGGTATCGATCGCCTCCTGGTCCAGACCGACTCGGGCGGCCTGCCCTACGACGAGGTGGCCGCCTCGCTCGACCGGTTGGCGACACGGGTCGTGCCCCAGCTGGCCGAGCGCCTGGCCACCTCGTCGTAGGAGGTCAGCCCTTGGCGGGCACCAGCGAGCGGTCGACCTCGTAGTCGACGATGGCACCGCAGAACGCCAACGTGCCTGTGTTGGCCGGCGCGGTGATGACCAGGTCGAACGTGACCCCGTTGCCCACCGGGTCGAGGATGCTGGTGTCGAACGTGCCGAGGCTGCCCACGTTCGTGGAGCTGATGGTGCCGACGACGCTCTCGGTCGACACCGTCGACGTGAACACCGAGCGGCGCACGTTGACGAAGACGGCCTGCGTCAGCGACGTGTCCCGCGTCTTGGTCCGGAGCGAGCTGACGCGTGCGCCGGTGGGGAGCGGCAGCGGCAGGTTCATCGTGCCGCCCTCGGCCGCGAACGTGAGGCACCCGCCGCCGGTGGCCGTGGCGCCGACGACGTTCAGCGCCGCCGTGCCCTGCAGCTCGAGCACCGTGCGGTTGTAGAGCGCGTTCGTCTCGGCCTTGGTGAAGTACCGGTCGTCATGGTTGTGGTCCTGCAGGTAGCCGACGACATCGATGACGAGGTCGACCGAACCCGAGTGGTTGTACACCGAGAACTGACCCTTTGCGCTGAGCAGCACGGTGGCCGAGTTGAACGTCGCCTGGTCGGGCGACGGGTTCAGGGTGGATGCCAGCGGGCGCGTCGCCCCCGCCGGCCACACCGTGACGAACGACGACGACGTGGCGTTCACCGCGGTCACGTTGAGCAGGACGCCGATGGCGTCGGCGGGCACGGGGTCGACCCCGCGCGCCGTGATCGTGAGCGTGCGCCCCGCGCCGAGCTTGGCGGCCGGATCGACGCCGACCAACGTGTCGGGTCGGGTGTCGACGAGGCGCACGGGCGCCACGGGCACCAGGACCGGCCTGGCCGCCGGCGCGGCCGGCGCGGCACTCACGACGACCACGCGGGTGGCGAGCGCACCGCCCGCTGTCCCCACGAGCGCGGCGAGCGCCACCGATGCGAGCCTTCCGAAACGTCCAGCCATCACGTGTCCTCCTGTTCGCCCGCCGCCCGGCGCGCATGGTACGCCGCGCCGAGACCCCTCGGCGCAACTCTTACCCTTGCGAGCCGTGCCTACGCGGCTCGGCGTCGCTGCCGCGGCTGCTGCGGCTCAGCGCAGACCGAGGCGGCGCAGCACCTTGCCGGCCGCACGGACGACGGCCGGCCGGCGCCGGGTCGTAGGAGGTACGGGCTCAGCGGCCCGCTCCGTGGCCCGGGCCGACAGCAGACGGGCCAGTCGAGCCTCGTCGTCGACCGCGGGCGCGACGGCACCGCCCTCGCCGACGGCCCCGCCGTCGACCGGTCGGACGAGCACGACGAAGAACTCGTCGCCGCGCGTGTCGACCAGGTCGACGAGTCGGAGGTCGATCAACCCGATGCGCTGGCAGGCCTCGACGATCGCGGCGAACGAGTGGGGGTTGAACACCCAGGCGTGCACGTCGAGGTAGCCGGCCTGCGCGCGCGCCTGGGCCAGCGCGCTGATGGCCTCGGGGTAGTCGTGCACCAGGCTCAACGGCCGCTGGTCGCCCGGCTCCCAGGCGATCGCCTCGCCGCGCCGCACGGCGTGGAGCAGGTGGTCGAGCACCGTGCCTGGCGTGTGGAGCTGGCGGTCGGAGTCGTAGGCGTCGACCCATTGACCGACGGTCGTGAGGGCCCGCACGTGGTCGAAGCAGTACCGGTGGTCGGGCAGGGCGAGCGACAGGCGGCCACCGGGGCGAAGCAGCGACGCGACGTCCTGCAGGAACGCGATCGGGTTGGGCAGGTGTTCCAACACGTGCGAGGCGATCACGTAGTCGAAGGGCTCGTCCTCGCGTACCGCGCTGCGCAGGCGACCCCCGGCCCACACGTGGTCGACCTCCTCGACGCGCGACGTGTCGACGCCGACGTGATGCTCGTACTTGGCCCGCAGGGTGGCTGCGTCTGCGTGGTCGACCGAGCGGACGCGTGCGCCGCTCGCCTTCGTCACGATCGGGTTGAGCGACGGGCCGATCTCGAGCCCGAACCCGTCGGCGACGTCGATGCCGCGCAGCAGCACCTCGCGACGGTCGCCGCCCGGCGGTGGGGTGATCGGAGCCTGCATCCGCGAGACGGTAGACGCGGCGACGGGCTTCTAGCGCGACGCCCGCACGCGGTCGAGGCCTGCGAACGCGCCCCGCACCTCGTCGTACGGTCGTGACGTCATGCCGCTGCCGCCCCGTACCTCGACGACGACGCCCGTGCCGTCGCGCACGACGGTATAGGTCTCGCCCACCGAGCCGAACCCGGGCCCGCCCACCAGACGGAGCGTGTCGGCGTCGACGATCTCCATGCGCTGAGCGTCGGTGGCGGGCGAAGGGAGCGTCGGGTCGATCTTGTAGAGCCGACCGCCGAGGTCGACGAGGTCGAACACGCCCCACAGGTTGGCGAAGCGCCCCCAGAAGCTGCCAGGGTCGGCGGCCGGCCGCTCGTCCTGCCCGGCGATGCCTTCCTGGGCCAGGTCGACGAGCCGCACGATGGTGGCGGCCAGCGAGGCGGCCGGGCCGTCGATGGCGTTGGTGAACACGCTCACCGCCAGGTGGTCCACGGGGTCGGCGTACGAGCGCGTGATGTGCCCCGGCCAGCCGCCGCCGTGCCCGATCACGCGGCGGCCACCGAGGTCGTCGATCATCACCCCGAGCCCGTAGGACGACGAGCCGGGCCAGTCGCTCGACCACTCGACCTTCTGCATGATGCGCTTGGCGTCGTCGCTGACGAGGCGCTCGTCGCCGAAGAAGTGGGCGGCGAACCACCGCACCACGTCGGTGGCCAGCGACGCGAACCCGGTGGCGGCCGCCAGCGCACCGGTGCCCACCTGGTCGATCGGACGGCGGTCGCCGAGCGCCAGCGCCGTGTAGCCGGTGGCCACGCCCAGGTCGGCGGCCGATGACGCGTCGACGTCGACGACGGTGCCCCCGAGCCCGAGTGGCACGAGCAGCTCGGCGCGCACGTGGTCGGCGAACGGCCGACCAGCGGCGGCCGCCACCACCAGACCGAGCAGCCCGAAGCCGATGTTCGAGTACTTGAACCGCTCGTTGCGGCCGAACACCGCGGCGCCGTCGCCGGCGATTCGGGCCAGCGCGCCGCGATCGGGGAACGGCACGTCGAGCTGCCAGAAGTCGCCGTCCCATCCGTCGCGCACCACCCCGCCACCGTGGGCGAGCAGCTCGCGCACCGTCACGCCCGCCAGCGCCGTGTCGGCCACCTCCGGCACCCAGATGCCGACGCGGTCGTCGAGGCGCAGCTCACCGCGCTCGACGAGCCGCATCACCGCCATCGCCGTGAACGTCTTCGAGTGCGACGCGATGCGGAAGCGGTGCCGCTCGGTCAGCGCCTCGCCCCGTTCCACATCCGCGTGGCCGTGCGCGCACGACAGGATGGTCTGGCCGGCGTGCAGCACGGCCGCTTGCACCCCGGGGATCCGATCGTGACGCTGCCGGAACGCGAGCCACGGGTCGGCATAGCGGCAGGCGTCCTCGACGGCCGAACGCGACAGCGCCATGGCGTCAGGGCACCAGCACGATCTTGCCGAGCGCCTGGCGGCTCAGCAGCTCGCCGAGCACAACGCCGGCGTCGGCGAGCGGGCGCTCGAACGGCGGCACGGGCTTCAGGTCGCCCGAGTCGATGGCGGCCACGATCTCGCCGATCATCGCCTTGTTCTCCTCGAGGTGGCGCGGCACCCAGCCGCCCCACTCGACGCCGATGACCGTGCGGTTGTTGAGCAGCACCAGGTTCAGCGGGATCTTCGAGATGCCGCCGGTGAACCCGATCACCAGGTAGCGGCCGTCGAAGCGCAGGGCGCGCAACGCCTGCTCGGCCACCGCGCCGCCGGTGACGTCGTAGACCAGGTCGATGCCCTTGCCGTCGGTGAGCTCACGGGCGCGGGTCTTCACGTCGTCGGCCAGGTCGATGGCGGCGAACGCCCCGGCCGAGATGGCCAGCTGGCGCTTCTCCTCCGTGGACGCGACGGCGATGACCCGGGCACCGAGCGATCGGGCCACGTCGATGGCGGCCAGGCCCACGCCGCCGCCGGCGCCGGTAACCAGCATCACGTCGCCCGGCTTCACCGTGGTGCGCTTGCGCAGCGCGAACCACGCCGTGCCGTACACCTGGAGGAACGAGGCGCCGCGGGCGAAGTCGACGCCCGCCGGCAGGCGCGTCAGCTGCGACGGCTTGGCCAGCAGCGTGTCGGCCATGGCGCCCGTGCCGACCGAGGCGAATACCCGGTCGCCGACGGCGAACTCCGAGACCCCGTCGCCGAGCGCGTCGACGACGCCCGCGCACTCGCCCCCCGGCGTGTACGGCGGCTGCTGGGGGAACTGGTACTTGCCGCTGACCTGGAGGGCGTCGACGAAGCTGGCCCCCGCTGCCTTCACCGCCACCCGCACCTGACCCGGGCCGGGGTCGGGCGTGGGCCGCTCCTCGACGACCAGGTGCTCGACCGATCCGATCTCGTGGCACACGACCGCTCTCATGGGCCGCACCCTAGGCCGGGCGGCGGAGGGCCCGATCATCGACCACGCCGCAAGACGAGACGAGACGAGCCAGGCGCTGGCGCGTCGCAGCCGGTTTCGTTGGTGCAGGCGGCGCGGTCCCTCGCTCTCAGGTGGCGGGGAACCAGCCGGCGAGGTCGACCACCACGTCCGTCGGCTGATGCGCGTACACGCACACCGCACCACCCGCACCCACCTTGGTGATCGTCAGGTTCGGCACCACCGCACCCGCCACGAAGTTCACGTTGCTCGCCGTCGGCCGCTCCCCACCACACGGAAACACCGTCAAGAACCCCGCCGCCGACGCATCCACCGCCGTCACGTTCGCCACCACCGCACCCGCGTCCGACGCCACCCCATTCGACCCCGCCACCACCAACGCG
>JANPGL010000593.1:0-7539 GCA_031423915.1 Actinomycetes bacterium
GCCAGATCGAGGCGAACGGCATCTCGATCCACACGGTGTCGATGGGGTCGGGCCCGCTCGTCCTGTTCTGCCATGGGTTCCCCGAGTCGTGGTACTCGTGGCGCCACCAGCTGCCGGCCGTGGCGGCCGCCGGCTTCCGGGCCGTGGCCATCGACATGCGCGGCTACGGCCACACGAGCGCGCCGGCCGACATCGGGGCGTACTCGATCAGCCATCTCGTCGGCGACGTCGTCGGCGCGGTCGGCGCGCTGGGTGAGGAGCAGGCCGTCGTGGTCGGCCACGACAGGGGCGCGCCGGTCGCCTGGTACAGCTCGCTGATGCGGCCCGACGTGTTCCGCGCCGTGGCGGCGATGAGCGTGCCGTTCCCCGGTGTCATCGGCGGCCTGCCCGAGGGCGTCACGATGGACGACCTCATGCGCATGATGGCCGCCGGACGGGAGTACTACCGCCTGTACTTCCAGGAGCCCGGGGTGGCCGAGGCCGACCTGGAGGCCGACGTGCACCGCTCCGTGCTCGGCTTCATGTACGCCATCTCGGGCGACATCGTGGCCGACGGCGTTCACACCGGCGGTTGGGACGGTCACTTCCCGGCCGGCGAGTCGCTGAGCCAGCAGCTCGTGGTACCGGCGTCGCTGCCGGGGTGGCTCACCGAGGCCGACGTGGCGTTCTACGTCAGCGAGCTGTCGCGCACCGGGTTCCGTGGTGGGCTGAACTGGTACCGCAACATCAAGGCCTTCCCCGGATGCCTCGCTCCGTTCGTCGGTCGAACGATCGACCAGCCGGCGCTCTACCTCGGTGGCGAGCTCGACATGATCGCCGGGAACACGCCCGAGGCGCTCGAGGGGATGAAGCTCACGGTGCCGGGGCTGCGCAAGCTGGTGATGTACCCGGGCGCCGGGCACTGGCTGCAGCAGGAGCGCCCGGCCGACGTCAACGCGGAGCTGGTGGCCTTCCTGCAGGCCCTCTAGCCTCCGCCCTGGGAACCTGCAGGGGGAGGCGGTCCATGCTCGACGTGGACGCGATGACGGTGAAGGTCGGTGCGTGGCTCACGGCCAACGTGAAGCCGGCCACCGTGCGGCGCTACGAGATAATGACCGGCGGCTTCAGCCGGGTCATGGCCCGCGTCGAGGTCGACTGGCACGACGGGGGGAGCGAGGTGTTCGTGCTGCGCGGCGACCCGCCGCCCGAGCTGGCCACGCTCGAGAGCGACCGGGACCAGGAGTGGGCGCTGCTGAGCGATCTGGCGATGGCCGGCACGGTGCCGGTGCCGCCCGGTCGTTGGTACGTCGACGACCCCTCGCACTTCGGGACGAAGGCGCTGTTCATCGAGCACGTGCCTTCGCGCACCTTGCAGGCGCTGCTCGACGAGGGCCTCGACCAGGTCGCCTCGGCCGATCGGCTGGCGGACCTGCTGGCCCGGGTCGGCTCGATGACGCCCGACCAGGTGCCGTCGCTGGCCTGCCCCGCCGGGTGGGACGCCTACATCGACACCAAGATCGCCGGCTGGCAGCTGATGGCCGACACCCACGTCGAGGCCGTGCCCATCATCCAGTACCTGACGTCGTGGATGGATGCCAACCGCCCCGCGCCCCTGCCGTTCCGCCTCGTGCACGGCGACCCACAGGCGGCCAACGTGATCGTGACGCCCGAGGGCGACTGGCACCTGATCGACTGGGAGTTCGCCCGCATCGGCGACCCGCGCGAAGACCTCGGCTACTACAACGCCTACTCGGGGGCGGTGCCGCCGAACCTCGCCGCCAACGACCTCGACCGCTTCCTGACCCGCTACCGGGCCACCTCGGGATTCGACGAGGCGGCCGTCAACCCGAAGACGTTCGCCTGGTTCACCATCCTGTCGACGCTCACCGCGGTGGAGGGTCTCCACACCGGTGTGGCCGGCTTCGCCCGAGGCGACAAGCGGGGCACGAGCGTCGCCTACAACTCCATCATCGTCACCATCGGGTATCGGAACTTCCTCGATGCCATCACCGCCGTCGAGGCTGCGGAGGCCGCGTCGTGATCAGCCGTCCCACCACCCAGCAGCTCCTCGACGACTGCGCCCGCGAACTGAGGGAATCGGTCATGCCGATGGTGGCCGACCCCGCCACCAAGGTGAAGCTCGAGATGATGGAACAGATCATCGCCTCGTGCGCGCTGCGCGCCGGCCAGGAGCTGGCCTGGATGGCCGAGGAGTGCGACGCCATGGAGGCGTACGCCACCGAGGTGCGCGTGACGTTCGACGACCCCGACGGTGCCGCCGTCGGTGCGCTGCTGACGCGCTACCACAACGAGCGGCGCGGCGGCCTGGTGGCCGAGGACCGCACCCACGACTACGACCTGGCAGGCCGGGCGTTCTCGGCCGCGCTGGCGCTGGCCATGCGGCGCCAGCACCCGGAGCTGACCGCCCGCGCCCGGGCGGTGATCGACGTTCGCAACGAGCGCGAAGGCGTGCTGCGCCCGAACTTCTACTTCCCCGGACGGAGCTGACGGTGACCGACGAGCACCTGCCTCGCGGCCTGCCCAAGGACGCCACGGCGCACACCCGCGCTGTCACGGCGCGCCCGGTGCCGCCGTTCGACCCGGCGGACTTCGACCGGGCCGGGCGGGGGCTGGTGGCCCAGCACCCCACCGGGGTCATCGAGGGCGAGTTCGGCGCGGCGTGGAACACCGCCAAGTACGACTTCATCCGGCGTGGGGAGCCGAACCCCGACACGGTGCACGCCAGCCTGTGGCGGCAGGCCCAGCTCAACAACATCCACGGCCTGTTCGAGGTGGCGCCCGGTTGCTGGCAGGCGCGCGGCTACGACATCTCCAACATCACGTTCATCGAGGGCGACACCGGCTGGGTGATCGTCGACCCGCTCACCGCCACCGCCACGGCGCGCGCCTGCCTGGAGCTGGCCAACGCCCACCTCGGCGAGCGTCCCGTCACCGGCGTGATCTACACGCACAGCCATCTCGACCATTTCGGCGGCGCCCTGGGCGTGACCACGCAGGCCGACGTCGACGCCGGACGGTGCGTGGTGGTCGCCCCCGAGCACTTCCTGCGCGAGGCCGTGGCCGAGAACCTGCTGGCCGGCTACGCCATGAACCGCCGTGCCCTCTACCAGTTCGGCCCGCTCCTGCCGCCCGGGCCCCGCGGCCACGTCGACTGCGGGTTGGGCAAGGCCGTGCCGCTGGCCCAGCCCGGGCTCATCGTGCCCACGGTGGACATCACCCACACCGGCCAGGAGCTGACGGTCGACGGCGTGCGCATCGTGTTCCAGCTCACCCCCGAGACCGAGGCGCCGGCGGAGATGAACTTCTTCTTCCCCGACCACGGCTGGCTGTGCATGGCCGAGAACTGCTCGCACAACATGCACAACCTCATCCCGATCCGCGGCGCCCAGTGCCGCGACTCGCTGGCGTGGAGCACCTACATCGACGACGCCATGGAGCTGTTCGGCGACGGCACCGACGTGATGTTCGCCTCGCACCACTGGCCCCGCTGGGGCCGGGACGACGTGCGCGGCTTCCTGGCCCGCCAGCGCGACCTGTACCGGTGGATGCACGACCAGACGCTGCGCCTGGCCAACCACGGCTACGTGGCCACCGAGATCGCCGAGATGCTGGCCGTGCCGCCCGAGCTGTTCGCCGAGAGTCACACGGTCGGCTACTACGGCTCGATCATCCACAACGTCAAGGCCGTGTACCAGCGCTACCTCAGCTGGTACGACGGCAACCCGGTGCACCTGCATCCGCACCCGCCGGTGGAACAGGGCAAGCGCTACGTGGAGCTGGCCGGCGGTGCCGACGCGCTGCTGGCCCACGCCCGATCCGCCTTCGAGCGTGGGGACTACCGCTGGGTCACCGAGGTCGTCGGGCACCTGGTGTTCGCCGATGCCTCCAACACCGAGGCGCGGGCCCTGCAGGCCGACGCCTTCGAGCAACTCGGCTACCAGAGCGAGTCGGCCACGTTCCGCAACGCCTACCTGATGGGCGCGCAGGAGCTGCGCCACGGCCACCCGCCGCGCCGCGAGGCGCCCCGGCGTGGGCTCGTGCGGGCGCTGCCCGTCGAGCAGCTGCTGGCCCAGGTCGCCATGCGACTGAAGGCCGACGAGGTCGGGGGCGTCGACGTGGTGGTGGGCCTCGACGTGACCGACCTCGACGAGCGCTGGACCGTCGGCCTGTCGAACCGTGCGCTGCGCTACCGGCGAACGGCGGCGTCGTCGCCCGACGTGGCCGTGGCGACGACGCGCGACGCGCTCGCCGCCATCGTCGCCGGCGAGACGACGATCGACGAGTCGCTGGCCGCCGGCACGCAGACGGCCGACGGTGACGTGGGCGCGCTGCGCCACGTGCTGGAGCACCTCGACGTGTTCATCGGCGGCTTCCCCATCGTCGAGCCGTAGCGCTCGCGGGGTGCCGGCGCGGAGGCGCGGGCGGTGCCTCAGGCACCGAGACTGGCCAGCGACTCGAGCAGGCGCGGGTGGGGCTGGGAGAAGGCCATGGTCGACTCGACGGCGCGGGCGGCCCGGAGCACCAGATCCTCGCGCCAGCGGGCGGCGACGAGCTGCAACCCGATCGGCAGGCCCGACGCCGACACCGCCACGGGCATCGACGCTGCGGGCTGGCCCGTCAGGTTGAACGGCACCGTGAACGGGACCGCGTGGTCCCATCGGTCGAACGCGGCCGAGTGGTACGTGGTGTCGGTCCGCGGTGCCAGCGTGGGCATGGTCGGCATCACGAGCACGTCGTACGTCTCGTGGAACGCGGCCAGCTCGGCGATGAGCGAGGCGCGGGCCGCCATGGCCTCGCCGAACGCCGTCATCGACACGTCGAGGCCCTCGCGGGCCAGGGCCACGAAGCCGGGATCGCACTCGCCCCAACGCTCCTTGGGGATCGAGCGCAGGATGTGGGCGAAGCCGGCTTTCCAGTGCGCCTCGAAGCGGGGCCGCAGCGGCGCGATCACGGCGCCGACCTCGACGACCTCGGCGCCCAGGTCGGCCAACGCGTCCAGCGAGGCGCGCCACGCCGCTTCGATCTCGGCGTCGATCACCTGCGCGCCGCCGAACGTGGTCGTGGCGGCGACGCGCAGGCCGCGCACGCCGTCGTCGAGGCCGATGCGCCAGTCCCGCCCGTCGTAGGGCGCAGCCCACGGGTCGCGGGCGTCGGGCCGGCAGATCTCGTTGAGGAACGTGGCCGCGTCGAGCACCGTGCGGGCGATCGGGCCGGTGGCGACGGTGAGTGAGAACGGGCTGTCGAGCGGGTGGTGGGGCACGCGACCGAACGTCGGCTTCACGCCCACGAGGCCGCAGTAGCTGGCCGGGATGCGCACCGAGCCGCCGCCGTCGTTGGCGTGGGCGATGGTGCCGATGCCGGCGGCCAGCGACGCGGCAGCGCCGCCCGACGATCCGCCCGGCGTGTGCTCGGGGTTCCACGGGCTACGGGTCACCCCGGTGAGCGCCGAATCGGTCATGCCCTTCCACCCGAACTCGGGCGTCGTGGTCTTGCCCAGGATCACCGCACCGGCTTCGCGCAAACGGGCCACCGCGGGCGAGTCGTCGCCGCACACCTCCGTCGATGTCGTCGTGGACCCGGACCGCACGGCGAAGCCGCGCATGGCCACGATGTCCTTCACCGTCACCGGCACACCGTCGAGCGGGGACCGTGCCTCGCCGGCCGCCAACCGGGCCGCCGACGCGGCCGCCTCGGCACGCGCACCCTCGCCGTCGACGAGCACGAACGCGTTGAGCGCCGGCTGGAGCGCGTCGATGCGGGCGAGGTGCGCCTCGACGACGTGGCGCGGATCGAGCGTTCCGCGTCGGTAGGCGGTGGCGAGGTCGGTAGCGGTCGCGAAGGTGTCCACGCCGGGCATGCTGGCATGCCCGGCGGCGGGTCCTCGACGATCGCGCTACCAGGTGTTGCGGCTGAGCACGCCGCCGTCGACCACCAGGGTGGCGCCCGTGATCCAGCGGGCGGCGGGCGAGGCGAGGAACAGCACGGCGTCGGCCACGTCGTCGGGTTGGCCCAGGCGGCCGAGCGGGCAGGCGGCGTGCCAGCGGGCCACGCCCTCGGGCCACGCCTCCTCGAGCCCGTCCCGGTGGATGAGGCCGGGCGCCACCGCGTTGACGCGGATGCCGTCGCGCCCGAGCTCGAGCGCGGCGGCGCGCGTGTGGGCCAGCACCGCGGCTTTGCTGGCGGTGTAGTGCGAGTGGCCGACCGCCGGCTGGAGCCCCTCGATCGAGGCGATGTTGACGATGGCGCCGCCGCCGACCCGGCGCAGGTGCGGCACCGCGGCCTGCGTCATGCGCACGACGCCGGCCACGTTGACGCGCAGCACGTCGGCCAGTTCGTCGGCGCTCATCTCCACGAGCCCGCTCACCGGCTGCACCGCGGCGTTGTTCACGACCGCATCGAGACGCCCGCAGGCCTCGGCCACCGCGGCGCACAGCGCGTCGGCGTCGTCGACCACGTCGCCCTGCACGACCACGGCACCGCCGCCCAGCGACGCGGCCACCGCGTCGGCCGCCGCCCGCTGCGTGTGGGCGTGCACGGCCACGGTGGCGCCCGCCTCGGCCAGGCGTCGTGCGATGCCGGCACCGATGCCGCCGGCCGCGCCGGTCACGAGCACGACGCGGCCCGAGAGGTCGAGCAGCGAGGCGACCGGCGGCGCGCTCATCCCGCCACCAGGCGCTCGCCGGCGGCCAGGCGCACCACCCGCGTCTCGGTGACCAGCGCGGTCACCAGGTCGAACGGTGTCACGTCGAACGCGAAGTTCCGGGCCCGGGCCCCGGGCGGAGCGATGCGGCGTCCGCCCCAGGAGAGCACCTCGTCCTCGCTGCGTTCCTCGATCTCGATGACGGCACCCGTGGGCGTGCGCACGTCGACCGTCGACTCGGGCGCGGCGACCACGAACGGGATGCCGGCGCGCGCCGCCGCCAACGCCAGCGGGTACGTGCCGATCTTGTTGGCCACGTCGCCGTTGGCGGCCACGCGGTCGGCGCCGACGATCACGCAGTCGACCAACCCGCGGGCGATGACCGACGGCCCGGCGCCGTCGACGACCCCGTGGTACGCCACGCCCAGCTGCTCGAGCTCGAACGCCGTGAGCCGGGCGCCCTGCAGCAGCGGGCGCGTCTCGTCGGCGAACACCTCCCGCAGCGCGCCCTCTTCGTGCAGCGCGCGCACGATGCCGAGCGCGGTGCCCCATTCGACGGTGGCCAGCGCGCCGGCGTTGCAGTGCGTCTGGACGCCCACCGGGCCGGTCACGAGCGTGCGGATGAACGCCGCGCCCCGTCGGCTCAGCGCCTCGCACGCCGCTGCGTCCTCGCCGAGCAGCGCGATGGCCTCGGCCTCCAACGCGTCGCGCCCGTCGACCAAGCGGGCCAGCACGCGGTCGACGGCCCACGCCAGGTCCACCGCCGTGGGACGGGCGGCGCGGATGCGGGCGGCGTCGGCCCGCACCGCCTCGTCGCCTGCCGGCCCCGCCGGCGCGGCGCGCGCCGCCAGCACCACGCCGAGCGCGCCGGCGACCCCGATGGCCGGTGCGCCCCGGAT
>JANPGL010000594.1:0-5618 GCA_031423915.1 Actinomycetes bacterium
CGCAGCGGTCCTGGCTGCCTCGAGACCGGCGGGTCCGGCGCCGACGACCAGCACCCGCCGCGGTTCGACGGCGAGCCCGGTGGCGTCGGGACCCGGTTCGCTGGCCTCGTGGCCGGCTGACGGTTCGACGACGCACGACACGATCGGATTGCGGGCGTCGCGGACCATGCAGGCCTGGTTGCAGCGCAGGCACGGACGGATCCGTTCGGGTTCGCCGCGGCGGAACTTGGCGACCAGATCGGGGTCGGCGATCTGGGCTCGCGTCATCTCGACGAGGTCGCAGACGCCGTCGACCAGCGCGGCCTGGGCGTCGTGGACGTCGACGACGGAGCCCTGGAGGACGACGGGGACGCCGCCGGCTACGTCCCGGATGCGGGCGCACAACTCACGGTTGAAGACCGCCGGCTGGTGGTGGTCGGGGCGCGTCTGCTCGACCGAGAAGATGCTGCCGCGCACGACGACGATGTAGTCGGCGAGCGGCGACAGCGCCGCCGCAAGGTCGACCGCCTGGTCGGGAGTGATGCCCGCCCACGGGGCGAGCTCGTCGCAGCTGAGGCGCAGGCCGACCACGGCGCCCGGTCCCGCACCCCGCCGAGCCGCGTCGAGGACCTGGCGGGCGAAGAGGCTGCGATCGTGCCCGTGCTCGTCGTCGCGCTGGTTGGTCAGCCCGGAGAGGAACTGGCGGACCAGGCTGTGCTGGCCGGCGTTGATCTCGACGCCGTCGCAACCCGCGTCGCTGGCGAGTCGGGCGGCGTCCTCGAAGCCGAGGACGACGGCGCCGATGTCGGCGGCCTCCATCCACTTCGGGACCTCTCGGCTGTTGACCTCGGGGACGCGGCTCGGTGCCCACAGCTCCCGCTGGTTGTAGGCGGACGAACCCTGGCCACCCGTGTGCCCGAGGGCGGCGATGCAGAGGCTGCCGTGCTCATGGAGGGTCGTGGCGATCGCCCGCCAGCCCGGGCCGGCCTCGGCGGCGAGAGGGCTGCGTTCGTAGGGCCAGTCGGACGGGTGGACCGACGCCTCCTCGAGGACGATCGTGCCGCAGCCGCCGCGCGCCCGTCGCTCGTAGTAGGCGAGATGCCGCTCCGAGAACCGACGCTCGTCGCCGAGGTTGGTGGGGTGGGGGCCGAACAGGAGGCGGTTGGCCGCCCGCCGAGGGCCGAGATCGAGAGGTTCCAGGAGGGCCACGGCGCCCAGATGCTGCCGCCTCCCCCGCCCTCCTGTCGACCTCGGCGTCCTCACACACCGATTCTTCGAAGAATCGGTGTGTGAGTGGCGTCTCCACGAATCCCTGTGACACCCCGATGGCAGGGTTGGGCTCGGCCTCGGCTCAGGCCTCGCGGAGCCTCGACGCGTCCGGTTCGTACCGGCCGACACGAAGGACCCTGATATGGAGGCTCGTCCCGACGGCACCCTGCCGCCCCTGCCCCAGTTCCGCCCGTCGACCGCCAGCGGCGTGGCGCGGCGCGCCACGCCACCGATCTTCGGTCGCCATCGCGAAGATGCCGAGCGCCGTCAGCTCGTCGCTGCCCTGAACGACCTCGACGTCGAAGCGCACGCGTGGCTCGTCCAGCGTCGCCAACTCCTCGACGGTGCCCTGCGACTTCACGAGGCGCACTATCGGCCCCTGTACGGGATCAGCCGGCGTCGGCCGCCCAAGCCCGGTGCGCGCTGGATGCCACCCATGCCGGTCGAACCTCGTTCGCTCGGCGGCGCCGATCTCCGGCATGTGGTGCAGGAGATGCTGCGGCGCCATGGCGCCCTCAGCCTCGGCGAGATCCACGCGCTCCTCCACCTGTACGGGTACGAGATGCGACACCAGCACGCGGTGAAGGCCCTGGGCGATGCACTCGGCTACGAGACGCGCGAAGGTCGGGCCGAAAGGCTCAGCCGCGGCGTCTACCGCAGCACCCTCGGTCCGACGTCCAGGCGGATGACGGCCGATCCCGTGTTGTTGGAGCGCTGGTGGTCGCTGCGGTCGGGCCTACCTCGCAGGAGCCGGCTTTCGGGCCAGGAACACCACGGTCGACGGCTTCGAGTGGTCCGCCATCGGGCGCGGCGCAGCACCCACGAGGCCCGACAGCGCGGCGTCGCCGTGGCCCGTCACGCATTCGGGGTCCGGCCCGTCGAGCGGGAGACCGGTGAAGAACTTGGCGGCCATGCAGCCGCCTTGGCACGCGTCGTAGCTGCCGCACGAGACGCAGGCACCGGCCGAGCCGGGCTCTCGCAACGACCGGAACAGGGCCGATTCGCGCCACACCTCGGTGAAACCACCGCCGTCGAGAACGGAGCCTGCTTTGAACTCGTCGTGGATGACGAACGGGCAGGCGTACACGTCGCCGAGGGGATCGATGAGGCAGACGACCCGACCGGCACCGCACATGCCCAGGCCGGGCAACGGCTCACCGAGCCCGTTCAGGTGGAAGAAGGAGTCTCCGGTGAGAACGTCCTCGCCGTGGGCGAGCAGCCATCGGTAGATCTGCCGCTGCTGCTCGGCGGTCGGGTGGAGCTCGTGCCAGGAATCGGCGCCTCGGCCGGAGGGTCGAAGCCGGGTGATGCGGAGCTGGGCTCCGTAGGAATCGGCCAGCGCCTTGAAGGCGTCGAGCTGATCGACGTTGTCCCGGGTGACGACCACCGAGATCTTGAATGGTCCGAACCCGGCGGCGCGGAGGTTGTCCATGGCCCGGATGGCGATGAGGTAGCTGCCCTCCCCACGCACCCGGTCGTTGGTGGCGGCATCGACGCCGTCGAGGGAGATCTGGATGTCGAGGTAGTCCAAGGCGGTGAGCCGGGCGGCTTCCTCGGGGCCGATGTACGTGCCGTTCGTAGAGAACTTCACCCCGATGCCGTTGGTGGTGGCGTACTCGACGAGCTCGAAGAAGTCGCGTCGGATCATGGGCTCGCCGCCGCCGATGTTCACGTAGAACACCTGGAGGGCGAGTAGCTCGTCGATGACGGCCTTGGCCTGATCGGTCGAGAGCTCGTGCGGGTCGCGCCGTCCGGAGGACGACAGGCAGTGGACGCATGCCAGGTTGCAGGCGTACGTCAGCTCCCAGGTCAGGCAGATGGGTGCGTCGAGACCGCGCTTCAACTCGTCGATCAGGGTCTCAGGCTTGGCGGACACGGACGATCTCCGACTCTTCGAGGCTCGCTAGAGCCTTCACGAACGACGGCCACCGGGACGGATCGATCCCGGTGGCTTCAAGGGCGCCAGCGAGCGAGTCGTGAGCCCCCAGGTTGCGGAGGAGCGCCACGAGCTCGGGGCGGCGAAGAAAGACGAGACGGCGGTTGCCGTAGTGGTACGCCAACGCCCCGAATGGCTCGGGACGGATGGCGACCTGCCCGGCGATCTCATAGGCGCCGGCAAGGGCCACCGTCATGACGACCGGCTCAGTAGACGCCACACATGCCGTCGATCGAGATCTCCTCGACGAGCAGTTCGTCCTCGATCTCGGCGACCTCGGGGGTCTCCTCGACCTTGATTGCGTCCATCACGTCGTCCACCGTGGCCTCCTGTCGTGACTGCCTGCTTCACCGAATCTTCGAAGATTCGGTGAGAGAGATCAGCCTAGAGGCAAAGCGCGGGCTGAAGGGCAGCCGGTGCGCCGAGCCTGGGTACAGTGACACCGTCCGGAGCACCGAGCCGTGGGGGTACGCAGCCGTGGAGACGCAGGCAGCCGTTCTGTGGGAAGTCAACAAGCCGTGGAGCGTGGAGACCGTCCAGCTCGACGATCCGGGGCCCGGCGAGGTCCTGGTCAAGCTGGCAGCCTCCGGAATGTGCCACTCGGACGAGCACCTTTTCACCGGTGACCTGCCGTTCGAACTCCCGATCATCGGCGGGCACGAAGGCGCCGGCGTGGTCCAGAAGGTCGGCGCCGGCGTCTCGTGGCTGGCGCCTGGCGACCACGTGGTCTTCGGCTTCATCCCGAGCTGTGGACGGTGCCCCTCCTGCTCCACCGGTCACCAGAACCTCTGCGACCTCGGCGCCTACATGGCCACGGGCAAGCAGATCACCGATCAGACCAGCCGTCACCACGCCCAGGGCAAGGACGTCGGCATCATGTGCCTGCTCGGCACCTTCGCCCACCACACGGTGGTGAACGAGGCCAGCTGCATCAAGATCGACAACGACGTGGCCCTCGAAAAGGCCTGTCTGCTCGGCTGTGGCGTCGTCACCGGCTGGGGTTCGGCCGTGTACGCCGCCGAGGTCGGCCCGGGCGACACCGTCGCCGTGGTCGGCATCGGAGGCATCGGGGCCAACGCCATCCAGGGCGCCAAGCTCGCGGGCGCCAAGCGCATCATCGCCATCGACCCGGTCGAGCTCAAGCGTGAGAAGGCCATGGAGTTCGGCGCCACGCACACCTATTCGTCGATGGCCGAAGCACTTCCCGCGGTGCAGGAGCTCAGCTGGGGCCAAATGTGCAACAAGGTCATCATGACCATGGGTGTCGGCTCGGGTGCCGTCCTGGCCGAGGCGCTGGCGCTCGCCGCCAAGCGCGGCCGGGTCGTGGTCACGAACATCCATCCGGCGATGGAGATGAGCGCCACCGTGAGCCTCCTCGACCTGACCCTGATGGAGAAGCAGGTCGTCGGCTCCCTGTTCGGCTCGGGCAACCCCCGCGCCGACATCCCGAAGCTGCTCGGCCTGTACCGCGAGGGCAAGCTCGACCTCGACGGCCTGATCACCAAGACGTACCCGCTCACCGGCATCAACGACGGGTACCAGGACATGCGTGACGGCAAGAACATCCGGGGCGTGCTCGTCTACGACTGACCCCGACGTTGCAGCTTCCCCCCGATCGTGCGCGAGGCTTGGCGGTGCACGCCGACCGAGGCGCGCGACCGGGGGGACAAGGGGAATCGATGAAGACGCGCGCTGCAGTGCTCTGGGGTGTCGGCCAGGACTGGAAGATCGAGGAGATCGAGCTCGACCCGCCGAAGGCGGGTGAGGTGCTCTTGAAGCTCAAGGCCGCCGGCATGTGCCACTCGGACGAGCACATGGTGACTGGCGATATGGCGATCACCGACGAGATGGCCGAGGCGATGGGGATCCCGCCCATGTTCCCGATCATCGGTGGCCACGAGGGTGCGGGTGTCATCGTCGAGGTGGGCCCGGGTGTCAGCAGCGTGAAGCCGGGCGATCATGTGTCGGTGAGCTTCGTGCCGAGCTGCGGCCGCTGCCACTACTGCTCGACGGGTCGCCAGAACCTGTGCGACCTCGGTGCCCTCGCCTTCCAGAAGGGGCAGATCACGGACGGCACCGCGAGGCACCACTGCCGCGGCCAGGACATCAACCTGTTCGCCAAGCTCGGCACGTTCTCCGAGCACACCGTGGTGGCCGAGTCGTCGGTCATCAAGGTCGAGTCCGACCTCCCCCTGGATGCGGTATCGCTCGTGTCGTGTGGCGTGGCCACAGGATGGGGTTCCGCGGTCCAGCGCGGTGGTGTGAGCGCCGGTGACACGGTCGTGGTCGTCGGAATCGGCGGTATCGGGATCAACGCGGTGCAGGGTGCCCGCATGGCCGGCGCCAAGCACGTGATCGCGGTCGACCCGGTGGAGTTCAAGCGGGAGAAGGCCATGGAGATGGGGGCCACGCACGTGTTCTCCTCCATGGCGGA
>JANPGL010000595.1:0-2210 GCA_031423915.1 Actinomycetes bacterium
CCTCGGACACGATGCGGCCGCAGGGGCCGCTGCCGACGACGGTGGCCAGGTCGACGCCGAGCTTGGCGGCGAGGCGCCGGCCGTTCGGCGACGCCAGCAGGCGGCCGCGGGCGCCGGCCGGGGCGGGCGCGAGCGACGACCCGTTCGAGGCGGCGGCCATCACGGCCACGGGTTCGGGAGCGGCGACCGCGGCAGGAGCGGCGGCCGCGGGCGCCGCGGAGGATGCCGCGGGCGAAGACTCGCCGTCGGCGAGGACCCAGGCGATCTGCTCGCCGCACTTGTACGTGTCGCCTTCGCGCCCGACGTGGGCCAGCGTCCCGCTGGCGGGCGCCTCGATCTCGGTCTCGGTCTTGTCGGTCTCCACCAGCAGCACGGCGGTGCCGGCGAGCACCTCGGCGCCGTCGGGCACGAGCCAGCGCAGGATGGTGCCCTCCTCCATGGTGAGGCCGAGCTTGGGCATCGAGAACTCGGTGGCCATGATCTGCTCCTAGTTGCGGTCGAGGTTCGGGCGGTCGAACGACCGGCGGGCGCCGGCGGCGGCGATCGCCCGTCGGGGATCGATGACGAAAGGTCCGTCGCGTCGGACGACGACGTGGGCGACGGTGCCGGCGGCGAGCACGCGATCGCGCTCGCCGTCGAAGGACAGGACGCCGGGGCCGGTCAGGTCGATCGACCGGCCTTCGGGGAGGTGCTCGCACCACGACCAGTGGACGTCGGCGAACATGCCGGGTGCCACGGGGGCGCGGACGGTGCGGTGCGGTGCGGGAACGGTGCCCGACTGCTCGCCCGGGGCCACGAAGCGCACGAGAACACCGCCGGGATCGGTGCGCGCCAGGGGGGCCAGCAGCGCCGGGATCGACGACAGGCCGACCGAGGCGGGTTCGGCGATGCACGCGACGAGCGCGCGCAGGGTGTCGGGGTGCCACACGGCCCGGGAGCCCGTGAAGCGGGCGGCGAGGAGAGCCAGGTCGACGAGGGCGAGATCGTCGTCGCCGTCGTCGACGCTCACGTGGATCACGTCGGCGACGTCGCCGGCCTCGGCCCGCGAAACGGCGCCCGACGCCACGAGCCCGGCGGCCAGGCCGGCCAGGGTGGCCTCGACGAGCCGGGGGAACACGTTGTTGGTGCCGGTCGAGATGGGCATGATCGGTACGTCGAGCCAGCCCTTGGCCACGTCGCGGTTCGTACCGTCGCCACCGAGGACGATGACGGCACCTACGTGTTCTTTCGCCATGCGCACGGCCATGGCGATGGTGTCGGTTGAACGCCCCTCGACCGGCTCGTCGAGAACCTGGATGCGGACGGTCTCGGGCAGGTCGAGGTCGGTGACGGCGCGCTCGGCCAGGTTGTGCTTGTCGGGCGCCAGCAGCAGTCGCTGGGCACCGCCCTCGACCGCGCCGACGACGGCGCGCCGGATGATGCCGATCTTGGCCGCGTCGGACGTGGGGGAGGCGTGCGCCACCAGCCGGCGGATGTCCTTGCCGGCGTGGGGGTTGGCGATGATGCCGACCGTCGGTGGTGCCGCCGTCCCCATCGTGTCCGTCAGGCCCCGGTGATCTGGCGGCCGAGCAGCTCGCGCGCGGCCGTGGCGATCGTCTTGGCGTTCGGGAAGTACTGGGCCTCGAGGACCGGGCTGAACGGCACCGGCGAGAACGGGGCGGCCACCCGGGCCACGGGGGCGTCGAGGTAGTCGAAGGCCTCCTCCTGCACCTGGGCGGCGATCTCGGCACCGATGCCGCCGAAGCGCACGGCCTCGTGCACCACCATCACGCGGTTGGTCTTGCGGGCCGACTCGACGACGGTGGCCGTGTCGAACGGCTGCAGCGTGCGGGGGTCGATGATCTCGACGTCGATGCCGTCCTCGGCCAGCTTCCCGGCGGCGGCCTCGACCTCGGCCACCATGCGGCCGTACGTGACGATGGTGAGGTCCTTGCCGGGCCGCACCACCCAAACGACGCCGAGCGGCACCGAGTACAGCTCCTCGGGCACCGGCCCGCTCATGCCGAGCAGGCGCTTGTTCTTGACCATCACCGTCGGGTTGTTCTCCCGGATGCAGGAGACCATGAGCCCCTTCATGTCGTACGGGTTCGACGGGTACACGACCTTGAGGCCCGGGATGTGGCAGAGCAGCGCCTCGAGGCTCTGGCTGTGCTGGGCGGCGGCCGACAGGCCACCGCCGCCGGCGGTCGTGATGGTGAGCGGCACGGTGG
>JANPGL010000596.1:0-3625 GCA_031423915.1 Actinomycetes bacterium
CCCGCCGCCGGCTCGCCGGCCCGGCAGAGCGCCAGCGTCACGAGCACGGCGTCGAGCGGGCGCACCCAGGTCGGCTCGCTCGCCGGCACCCCGATCGCCGATCGCGCCGCGTCGCCGGCGAGGCGGGCTACGGCATCGCGGTCGTCGGGCGAGGCCAGCACCAGGGCGGCGCGTGCGTGCGCGTGGTCGACGCGCAGGGGGTCGCCCCCGAACCGGCCGCGTGCCCAGCGGCCGACGAGCGCGGCCCGACGCACGACATCAGGGCCCGTGCCGGCCGTGGTGACGGCGCGCACCTCGGCATCGGATACGGCGTCGCCGGCGAGCAGCACGATCGCCGCACACCGACTGCGATCGGTGAGCCGCAGGCGCGCCACGTCGGCGAGGCCGTGGCTCGCCCGGCGGCCGGCGCTCCGGGCGGCCAGGCGGGACACGCCCGGCAGGCGACGGGTGATCGAGCGGAGCCACGCCAGCGCCGAGAACACGAGCATCACGAGCGGGAACTCGTGCGCCGATGGCGCCATGCGCAACGCACCCGTGGCACGGTGCCCCGACGGCGTCACCGCCGCCGACACCACGGCGGCTAGCACCATGACGAGGACCAGCAACCAGTCCATCCCCCAGCGCAACCAGGCGACCGTTGCCGCCGCACCGGCCAGGGCCAAGAACGCCGCCAACGCCGGTCGCTCCTCCACGAGCCCCGCCCCGGGGAACAGCAGGCTGCGCGCCGCGTGCACGCCCCGATGCCCGCCGAGGAGGACAAGCGCCGCGGGCACCGCCAGCGACAGCGCCACGGCGAGCACCCGTCGGCGCCCGACGCTCACCGCCGTGGCGACGAGACCGGGATCGGCGGCCGGTCGGTGGTGACCTGGGGCCGTCGAAGCAGCTTGGCCCGCAACGACACGAGGCGGGTCCAGTTGCGGTCGATGTTGAGGATCACGACGCCACCGCCGCCGGCTGCAGGGTCAGCGTGATCGGCGACGCCACCGTCACCTCGGCCACGGCGCAACCCCGGTCGTCGGCCGTGACGCGGCGCACGCCGTCGGGCGACAGCAGGTCGTACTGGGTCGACGGTGTGAGCGAGTCGAACGACAGCGACGCCTCGACCGCGGCCTCGAGGGGCCGCAGGGCCAGCTGCAGCGACCGGCCGTCGGGCGATACCGCCTTCGTGACCAGCACCGCGTCCCACGGGCCGTCGCGCAGCACGGGACCGACGGGCGGGGTGTAGCCGCGCAGGTCGAGCCCCGCCGTGTTGAGCGGGTTGCCCCACCGCACCAGGAAGTGGATGCCTATCGTCTGCACGCCGGCGTGCAGCGGGCGCTCGGGCCAGCGGCCACCGGTGGCACAGGTCTCGTCGAGCCGACGCTGCGCGGCGCGGGCCACGTCGTGGGCGCCCACGCCGCGGGCGGCGCCGATGAGGCGCGTCCACTGGGGTACCGCGGTGGTGATGAGCGTGTTGCGCTCGGGCGCCGACGCCACGTCGTGCTGGAGCACGCCGTCGACGATCTTCGTGCGCAACGCATCCATCTGGGTCTCGACGCCTCGCAGGCCCAGCAGCCCGCCGCGCGCCGCCAGGTCGGGCGCCACGTCGGCGAACGAGTTGGTGCCCGTCAAGAAGTACTCGCCACCCGGCACCTCGCCCGTGTCGAACGACAGGCCCACCAGCTTCGAACGGATGTGGGGCAGGTTGCCGTCGGGCGTGAGCATCTCCTGCTCTACCGCACGGCGCCACCGCGGCTCGACCGTGGGCCAGTGGGCCGAGCCGTGCAGCGTGTCGTGGCCCTTCAACGCCTGGGCGCCCATGGCGTTGCAGGCCGTGAACACCCAACCCGGCTCGCACGGGAAGAACCCGATCTCGTTGCGCTCGAAGTTCTTCCGCACGGCCTCGGCGATCGTGTGGTGGTCGTACGGGAACGTGCTCCCGTCCTTCCATACGAACGTGAGCGAGCCCGGCTCGTCGAACCGAATCGACCCGGTGGCCGCTTCGTACAGGTTGATCTGGTCGCCCAGGTAGGCCGACAACATGATGTTGTCCCGCACGATCGGGTCGGGGTTGCGATCGAAGTTGCCGATCGTGTTGATCGTGCGCCAGTACGACCACACGCGCAGGTCGGTGGCCTTGGCGATCAGGTTGGCCAGCGCCCGCTCCACCGGTTGCGGCGCGTTGGGCAGCCAGTTGGCGGCGTAGCACGCGAGGCCGTAACCCATCATGTTGAGCTGGTAGCGCACGCACGTGGGCCCGTGGATCTGCTCACCCCAGTCGAACCCGTTGAACCGGTCGAGCGGCTGCAGCGCCATGGCGTAGGTCCACCGCAGCAGCTCGGCGTCCATGTCGCCGGGGTCGTCGGCCACGCGCTCGCGGCGCGTCGTCGTGATGCCCTCGAGGTAGGCGTTCAGCTCGGGCACCTTGGCCAGCTTGCCGCGGTACTTCCGCTCGAAGCGGAACACCGCCGTACCGACGGCGGCCGCCGCCAGCAGGTAGGCCACGGGGATCGCCCACGCCCACGTGGTGCCGCGGTCCACCCACAGGCGCGGGCCGTTCGCCACCGCCACCGACAGCGCGGCCGACCCGAGCCACACGAGCGGGATGGCCCAGTGGGCGCTGACGCCCCACCACAGCACGATGGCGAGCACCAGCAGCGCAGCGACCACGACGAAAAGCACGGGAGACGCCGCGTAGAGCAGGCCGGCGCCCGGGAACACGAGCGAGAGGCCGGCCGCCCGCGCCGCCGTGCCGCCGCCGATCACGAGCCCGGTGCCGACGGCGAGCACCCCGGCGAGCGACTGCACCAACCGGCGCACGAGGCGGCCGCTGACCGGCCCGAAGCGCGGTTGGCGCTCGGGCAGCAACAGGATGCCGTTCGGCGCGGTCCTCGGCGTCGCCGTCGGCGCGGTCACGACAGCCATGTGGCCCCCCAGGCGATCTCGGGGACGGTGCGAACCCCTGGCGCAGACTAGATCGACGGCCGGCACGACGAGAGGTGCGGGCGTATCCTGGGCGCCGACGGCGGCTCTACGCTCGCGACGACCGAGCGCGGGGGTGCCGAGCCATGTGGCAGAGCTACTGGAAGGACCGGGGAACGCCCTGGACGTTCGACCGGGGCCCGACCGGGCGCGCCTTGTCGCTGTTCGCCGAGACGCCCGACTACCGCGGCATCGGCTTGCGGTGGAGCGGGAGCGAGGAGTTCCGCTGGCACTTCGGCCCGATGTTCTACCGGGGCCGCATCGAGGGCGGCGCCCATGTGCTCGTCGTCGGGCAGGAAGGAGCGCAGGACGAGTCGCTCAGCCACCGTTCGTTCACCGGCGGCACCGGCGGACGGATGCAGCACCTCCTCCGGCATCTCGGCGTGACGAACCGATACCTGTTCCTCAACACGTTCGTCTACCCCATCTTCGGCCAGTACGACGCCGGGCTCCGGCCGTTGGCGCAGGACCTGCGATCGCCGATCGTGCAGCACCGTCACGCACTGTTCGACCATGTGGCGACCACGAACGAGCTGCGGCTCGTGGTGGCGGTGGGTACCGCGGCGAAGGAGAGCGTGGCCACCTGGATCCGCGCCCACGGCGGCACCGCCGACACCGACCACCTGCACGACGCCGCGGCCGGCGCGGTGCGCCAGGGGTTGCG
>JANPGL010000597.1:0-2118 GCA_031423915.1 Actinomycetes bacterium
GGTCGCGCTCTGGATGGCTGCTGGCCTGGCCATCGAACGTCTGGGCGGTGTCCAGCGATTCGACACGTCGGTGAGCTTGGTTGGTCGACCACCACACGCCGTCGCTCGACCGCTCAAACTGGAAGCATGCGCGTTCATCACCGTCACCTATCTGGTGGCACATCCGCGGCCCTCTGGAGGGTTCGCGAGTCCACAGCAGCTTCCCGTCGGGTCACGTCACGGCCGCTACGTTCTACGGCGCGCTGGTGATCGTGGCGGGGTGGCACGACCAGCGCCAATGTTGCTAGCGCTGGTCGTCCCCGTCGCCGGAGGAACCGTCAAGACCTGTGGATCAGACTTTGCTGAGCGTTACGCGGCGGCTTCCTGTGCTGCTGGGTTCGTCTCGATGAGTCTCCCTTCGTTGAACGTGGCGCCGGCCCGGACGAGGGCGACGAGCTCGGGGGCGTTGACCTTGCGCCAGCGGTCCTGGGCGGCCTCGATGAGCTTGTAGGCCATGGCCAGCCCGGCTGCTCTCGAGCCTGGTCCCTTGGTCACCTTCGTGCGCAACCTGACGGTCGCGAACGTCGACTCGATCGGGTTCGTGGTCTTGAGGTGGATCCAATGCTCGGCGGGGAAGTCGAAGAACGTGAGCAACGGCTCGGCGTCATCAACGATCTTGGCGACGGCCTTGGGCCACTTGGCACCGAACTCGTGGGTGAACGCGTTGATCGCCGTGACCGCGCCGGCGCGGTTGGCGGCATCGCGGATCTCGGCGAGCATCTTCTTCGCCGAGGGATGCATCGCCTTCGGCGACGCGTCGAGAACGTTCGCGACCTTGTGCACCCAGCACCGAGCCGTGCGGGTCTCGGGCCACACGTCACGCACCGCGGCCCAGAACCCGAGCGCACCGTCACCAACGGCGACGACCGGTGGGCGCATCCCGCGCCGACGCAGATCGCGTAGCAGGTCCGCCCACGAGTCCTTCGACTCGCGCAACCCGTCGGCGATCGCCACGAGCTCCTTCGAACCGTCGAGGCGGACACCCACGATGACCAGGGCACACAGGCGGGCCTCATCCAGGCGAATGTTGAAGTGGATCCCATCGACCCACACGTACACGAAGTCCCGATCCGCCACCGAGCGGGCGTGGAAGGCGCGATGCTCGTCTTGCCACTGGCGCGTCAACCGAGTGATCACCGACGCCGACAACCCGGCGGCCGTGCCGAAGAACCCTTCCAACGCCGGGGTGAAATCACCCGAGCTCATCCCGTGCAAGTACATCAGCGGCAACACCTCGACCACCTTGGGCGACGACCGGCACCACGGCGGCACGATCGAACTCTTGAACTGGCAGCGCTCGCCGGTGTCGGCGTTGACACGCCGGTCGTTCACCCGCGGCGCTTCGATCTCGATAGCCCCAGCTGCGGTCTTGATCTCCCGCGGTTCAGCGTGACCGTTACGCACCACCAAGCGCCGGCCGTGCTCGTCCACCTCGCCGGCGAGCGACGCCACGTACGCGGCAGCTTCGGTCTCCAACGTGGCCGCCAGCATCCGCCGCGCTCCCTCGGCGACCAGTTCGTCCAACATCGACCGCGACACCTCGCGCCCCGGGCCGTCTTCAGCGACTACTTTCAACATCGGCGTTCCTTCCTTCGCCGGGGCGGCAAACCCGGTCGTCTTCTTGATGGTCAAGAAGGAAGGTACGCCGCGCACTCGCTCACATCGCCGATCCACAGGTTCTGGTCATACCTCCCGTCGCCGTCGCCGTCGCCGTCGCTCGTGGCCATGAGCCGCTGGAACTCGGCGCTCTCGTCCGGGTCCAGCAGGTCGCTCACGAAGCCCACAAGACCTCAGAAGGCGCCTCGGTCCGGTGGTGCTGGCGTTCGGCCCAGGTGGCGAGGTCATGATCAGCCGGGGGTTGGTGAACTCGGAGATCCCGAAGACGTCGCAACCGAGGACGAGCGCCGGCTCGGGTCACCGCCGTCGGCAGCGCTGACGAGCTGGTCGTTGGCCGGCCACGAATCCAGCCGACGAAGCGATGCGCCTCAGGAACGTCTAGGTTCACCCGTGAGCGACGCACCGCTGTGACGAGCTCCTCAGCGTATTCGGTGTTCCGCCGGCGTCGTCGAGGCACTGCCG
>JANPGL010000598.1:0-8352 GCA_031423915.1 Actinomycetes bacterium
TGGCAGAGCCCCTGTACCGCGCCCCGGACCCTCACACCCCGCTCAAGTCCGAAGCGCCCGTTGACCGAGCCGGCGAATCCGTGTTGCCGTCCGGACCCGTCTCGGCCACCAGTCGGCGGCGCTCGCGCTGAACGTGTACGACCACCTCTGGCCCAATTGGGAGGACCGGACACGCTGGCCGTAGACGCAGCGCTCGGACCGGCCGTGTCATCCTCGTGTCGCCACAGCCCTACGCAGCTCGCTTGACCTGCGGTAACGCCCGCAGGGTCAGAAGTAGATGATGGCCTCGGCCTTGGCCTCGGCGGCGTCGAGGTCGTCGGTGTAGGCGCCGGTCGACAGGTACTTCCAGCCCCCGTCACACACGATGAACACGATGACGCCTTCGTCGATCTCGCTGGCCACCTTGGCCGCGCCGGCCAACGCGGCGCCCGACGAGATGCCGGCGAACACCCCGGTCTCCTTCACCAGCCGACGGGTCCACTCCAGCGATTCGCGCGGGCGCACGACCCGCTTGCGGTCGAGGAGGTCGAAGCCCTGCCACGACTCGAACAGCGGCGGGATGTAGCCCTCGTCGAGGTTGCGCAGGCCCTCGACGCGCTCGCCGAGCGGCGGCTCGACGGCGATGACCTTCACCGTGGGCTTCTGCT
Source organism: Actinomycetes bacterium (assembly GCA_031423915.1). Taxonomy (GTDB): domain Bacteria; phylum Actinomycetota; class Acidimicrobiia; order Acidimicrobiales; family Ilumatobacteraceae; genus JANMAT01. The sequence continues at coordinate 648 of JANPGL010000598.1, forward strand.
CCTTGAGGAAGCGGCCGGTGCCCATGAGGGTGCCCGAGGTGCCGAGACCGGCGACGAAGTGCGTGATCTCGGGGACGTCGCGCAGGATCTCGGGGCCCGTGCCCTCGTAGTGGGCACGAGGGTTGGCGTCGTTGGCGTACTGGTACGGCATGTACCACTCGGGGTGCTCGGCGTGCAGCGCCAGCGCTCGGCGCACCGCGCCGTTCGACCCCTCCTCACCGGGGGTGAGGATGATCTCGGCGCCGAAGATCTCGAGCATCTGGCGCCGTTCGATCGACACCGACGTGGGCATGAGGATCTTGATCGGGTAGCCCTTGACCTGGGCGATCGCCGCCAGCGCAATGCCCGTGTTCCCCGACGAGGGCTCCACGATCTGCTGGCCGGGGGCGAGCAGCCCCTCCTTCTCGGCCGTCTCGATCATGGCGCGGGCGATGCGATCCTTCACCGAGCCGAACGGGTTCTGGCTCTCGAGCTAGGCCAGGATCCGGACGTTGGGGTTCGGCGACAGCACCGAAACGACGACCATTGGGGTGTTCCCGATGAGGTCGAGCACGTTCTCGTAGACGGCCATGGCAGCTCCAACCGGCACCGCCCGGGCGACATTCCCGAGGGATCCGATCCGGATTCTAGCCATCCGGCCCGGGTCGGCCCGCAGCGGCCCGGGCCCGGGTCCGAACCCGTCCGACACGCCGGCCGCGGCGAGGTTCGTAGTATCACTCCACCACGGCAGCGTCCCCTTGGATCGAAGGGCGACGTCGTGACCCCTCCGTCATGAGCTCTCCGGCCCCTCCTCCGTCCGCGGCGACCGACGCCACGGCCGTGCGCGAGCCCACCGGGGCCGACAGGTTTGCGCCCCACCCCACGCAGTCGCCGCTCCACGCCACGATCCTCGGCCTGGTCACCGCGGCGACCGTGCTGCTGGCGCTGGGCGCCTCCCGCCACGTGGACACCTCGGGCATGGTCCGCAAGGCGTTGGTCTTCGGCCACCTCGTCTTCCTGGTCGTGGGCTTCGGCGCCACCTTCGCCATCGACCTCCACGGGCTGCTGTGGTTGGTCGGCCGACGCACCAGCACCGAGCTCAGGCGAATGGTGATGGCCACCCACGTGCTCGTCTGGGTCGGCGTCTACGGCCTGGTCACGACGGGCGCGTTCCTCTCCCCCAGCATCGAACGAACGAGGATCCAGCTGAAGATCGCCTTCGTGCTGATCGCCATCGCCAACGGCGCCTGGGGCCTGACGTTCCTGCACGAGTTGCGCACGCTGCCTGCGGGCGCGCCCGCGTCGCATCGGCCCGCGGTCATGTGGCGGGCGGTGCTTTCGGCGGCGCTGTCACAGATCTGCTGGTGGGGCGCGACGTTCGTCGGCTTCCTGACGACGATGTCTCGCCGCGGCTGACCGGCCCAGATCGCCGGCCAGCAGGGTCAGATCGAGCGGGCGGCCTCGATGGCGTTCGCAGGGTTGCGGTGCGGGTCGTTGATCATGCCCAGCGACGTCTCGAAGAGTTCCAGGGCCCGCAGGCGGGCGTCTTCCTCGAGGCCGGCCTCCATGATCCGATCGACCGACGGCTTGAGGTCGCCGAAGCGCTGCACGATGCGCACCGCGGCCGCCTCGCTCGGCGTCTGGTTTTCGGGGGCGATCGGGGCCTTCGACTTCTTGGTCTTCGGGGCCGTAGCCATCTGCTGTCCTTCGCTGGGGGTAACGATCCTCCAGCCGCTCGCGAAGGAAAGTGCAGCCGTGCTGCGTAGGCCCAGTGTACCGCCGGTGCGATGCCGTCGCGTCAGCTACGGACGATCTGCTCTTCGCTGATTTCGCCTTCGATGATGCGGTAGCTGCGCACCACCGGCGCGTCCTGGCGGAGCGACACGATCACGTAGTGCCACGACGGATCCGGTGCGGCGGCCACGTCCGTGGGGCTGGGGTAGGCGTCGGTGTGCGTGTGGGAGTGCATCACGCCCAGGATCTCCCAGCCGTGATCCTCGGCGTCACGCTCGGCCCGCAGGTGGTCCCGGGGCGCCACCGTGTAGACGCGGGCCGAGGCGGCGGCGTTCTCGCACGGGTAGAACGCCCGGACGGTACCGGTGGCCAGGTCGCCGGCCAGCAGCCCGCAGGCCTCGAGCGGGTACCCCTCGTAGGCGTGGGCGACCATGCGGGCGTGGGTGTCGGCGGCGAGCGTCAGCATTCCGACGGGCAGGGTAGGCGACGGCGCCGGTAGGTTGGCGACCCCATGGCACCTTCCGGCACCAAGAACCGTCCGGGCACGAAGAACGTGGCGACCAACCGCAAGGCGCGCCACGACTACACGGTGCTCGACGTCGTGGAGGCGGGCATGGTGTTGCACGGCAGCGAGGTCAAGAGCCTGCGCGAGGGCCTGGTGCAGCTGGTCGACTCGTACGCCCGCATCGAGCGCGGTCAGGTGTGGCTCGAAGGCGTCCACATCGCCCCCTACGCCTTCGCCCAGGGCTTCGGCGCCCACGAGCCCAGCCGGCGGCGCAAGTTGCTCCTCCACGCCGCGGAGATCGAGCGTCTGGCGGACCGCGTCAAGCAGGAGCACCTGGCGCTGATCCCCCTGGCGATCTACTTCAAGGAGGGCCGGGCCAAGGTGGAGCTGGCCCTCGTGAAGGGCCGCAAGAAGGAGGACCGGCGCGCGGCCATCGCCGAGCGCGATGCCAAGGCCGAGGCGGCCCGGTCCATGGGTCGGCAACGCAAGGGCATGGCCTAGCCGCTGACCGAACCGGGACCGGGCCGCGTCGGGCCGGGCAGGTGATCGTCAGGCGGGGTCCGGCAACGGTCCGAAGAAACCGATGAACTCGGCGATGCGGTCGTCGGCGGCCAGGCGCACCACGTCGTGGCCGACCGCGGCGACGGTGCCGTCGGGCAGTGTCATCGTCCAGCTCCAGCGGGCGACGGCGTGATGGGTGTCGACGCCGCTCACCAGTTCGAAGCGGGCGCCGGCGTAGTGCGAACGGACCTGGGCGATGAACGCGTCGAGCTCGTCGTACCCGCCCACGTCGGCCAGCGGGTCGCAGAAGCGGTGGTCGGGCACCCAGGCCCGGGTGATGGCGGCCCGGCGCTCGGTCGGGTCGTCGCTGTTCCACGCCGCCAGGTAGGCGGCCACGGTGGCGTCGAGGGTGCGGGGTTCGGTGGCGGGTGTCGTCGTCATGGCGGTCACGGTGCGCCCCCGACGCGCCGGGCGACGATGACGTGCGAGGTCATGGGTCCGGATCCCAGCCTTGAGTAGCTTGACCGGCATGGTCGGCACCTACGCACCCGCTGCGCATCACACGGCGGGTGACCTGCTGCGGCAGTGGCGGTTGCGTCGCCGCTTCAGCCAGCTCGACCTGGCCGTTCGTGCCGAGGTCTCGACCCGGCACCTCAGCTTCGTCGAGACCGGCCGCTCGAAGCCGAGCCCGGAGATGATCCTCCACCTGGCCGAGCACCTGGCCGTGCCGCTGCGCGAGCGCAACCAGATCCTCCTGGCCGCCGGCTACGCGCCCCGCTACCGCCAGAGCGCTCTGGACGACCCGGCGATGGCCCCGGTGCGCGTGGCGGTCGACATGGTGCTGCGAGCCCACCCGTACCCGGCGCTGGTGGTCGATCGGTACTGGAACCTCGTGCAGGCCAACGACGCCACGACGGCGATACTGGCCGGCGTCGACGCCGCGCTGCTGGCACCGCCGGTGAACGTGTTGCGGGTGTCGCTCCACCCCGACGGCCTGGCCCGACGGGCGCGCAACTACGACGAGTACGCCGACCACCTCGTCGGTCGGCTCCGGCACCTGGTCGACGCCAGCGGCGACCGTGTCCTGGCGGACCTGCTCGACGAAGTGACCTCGTACGCCGGACGGCAGGCGGGCACGGTGCACGATGCGTCGGGCGTGGTGATGCCCCTGGTGCTCGACATGCCCGAGGGGGAAGTGCGGATGTTCTCCACGTTGGCCACCTTCGGGACGCCCCTCGACGTGACCGCCGAGGAGCTGACGATCGAGATGTTCTACCCCGCCGATGCCGAGAGCCGGTTGCTCCTCGAACGGCTGACGGCGCCGGCGGTCGCGTCGGCCCGCTGACGTCGACCGCCCGCGACCGCGCCCACGGGGCCACAACTAGAGTCCGCGGCGTGAACGTCAGCACGGCCGATGCCAGCATCCCGACCTCACCTGACGCCCGGCCCTTGGTGTCGGTCATCATCACGACGCGCAATCGGCCCTCTGCCGTGCGCCAGGCCATCGAGAGCGCGCTCCGCCTCGACACGACGACCTTCCGGCTCGATCTCGTGGTGGTCGACGACGGCTCGGACGACGACACGCCCGAAGTTCTCGGGGAGTATCCGGTTCGCGTGGTCCGCACCACAGGTCTGGGCATACCTGGGGCGCGCAACACCGGGCTCCATGCTGCGGTCGGCGACTTCGTGAACTTCCTCGACGACGACGACGTGCTGCTGGCGGGCGCCATCGAAGCGCAGCTGGCGGCGTTCCGCGCCCACCCGGAGTACGCATCGGTGCTCGGTCGTGCCCAACGCACCGACCCGAACCTGGTGCCGTTCGAGGAGCCCTTCCCCGATGCCGACGCACCGAGCGGGTGGATCCTCCACGAGCTGCTCGGCTACCAGCCCCAGATCGGGACGGTGCTGACGCGCCACGAGGTCGCGGCCCAGCTCGGTGGCTTCAACGCCCGCTACGCCGGCGACGACGAGTGGGACTTCCATCTGCGCATCGCAAAGCAGTTCCCTGTCGGCCGCGTGCCGCAGACGGTGATGTTGTTCCGTCAGCGCGACGGCGCCGAGGAAGAGCAGCAGTGGCGACGGACGCGATACGTGCGGGAGATCTTCGCGGTGAACACGAACCACCTCCCGCTGCGGGAGCGCCTTGCGCTTCGTCCGACCCGTTGGAGGATGCGCGGGTGGAACTGCTACGCCTTCGTCCGGTACGCCCAGCTGAATCGGGCCGAGCGGGAGTATCGGCGCACCGCGAAGTCGCTCTACTACGCATTCCGATGGTCGCCGCCTCACACCATCGCGCTCACGGCGCGATGGCTGGTCCGCGGCCCTCGCTGATCCCGACGCACCCGCTCTTCCGGGTGATATCGGCCCCGTCGACGCCCTCACCGTGCCCTCCTCGCCCACAGATCCGGCCGAGGCCATCCGACATGACGAACGCCGATACCAGCCCCATACCCTCCCGTCACCGACACCATCGACTGGAACGTCACCACATGCCAGGCCCGATCATCCACCCCACCGCTGACGTCTCGCCGGAGGCCACGGTCGGCGACGACACCCGCATCTGGTCGAACGTCCAGGTCAGGCCGGGGGCGCACATCGGCACCAACTGCACGATCGGCCGGAACGCCTTCGTCGATCTCGACGTGACGGTCGGTCAGAACGTCAAGATCCAGAACAACGCGTCGCTGTACGAAGGATTGCGCGTATCGGACGGCGCCTTCATCGGTCCACATGTCGTGTTCACCAACGACAAGATCCCCCGGGCGATCACCCCGACCGGGCAGCTCAAGACCACCGATGACTGGGTGCTCGGCCTGACGACGGTCGGCTACGGAGCGGCCATCGGCGCCCACAGCGTGATCGTCACCGGCATCAACATCGGTCGATGGGCCATGGTGGGCTCGGGGGCCGTCGTGACGAAAGACGTTCCCGACCACGCACTGGTGGTCGGCAACCCGGCCCGCATCGTCGGTTGGGTCAGCGCGGCCGGGGCGCGGTGCGCGACCGCGGCGGAGGCCGAGGAACGCACCAGGCAGGAACAACGATCGAGCGAGGAGCAGTCATGATCGGCATCGCCGTCATCGGATACGGCTACTGGGGGCCCAACCTGGTGCGCAACTTCGCCCAGGTCGAGGGGGCCGGCATCGTGGCGGTCTGCGACGCCCGCGCCGAGCGCCGTGCCGTCGTCGACAAGGTCTACCCCGCAGCCACCACCTACGCCGATGTCGACGAGATGCTGGCCGATCCCCGTGTCGATGCAGTGGCGGTCGCCACCCCCGTATCGACGCACTTCGCGCTGGCCATGAAGGCGATCGGGGCCGGCAAGCACGTCTTCGTCGAGAAGCCGTTCACCGCCACGTCGGCCGAGGCCGAAGCCCTGATCGCGGCGGCGGACGCGGCCGGAGTGACGCTGATGGTCGACCACACGTTCATCTACACGAGCGCCGTGCGTCGCATGCGGGAACTGGTGACCACCGGCGAGCTCGGCGACCTCTACTACTACGACTCGGTGCGCGTGAACCTCGGCCTCTTCCAGAGCGACGTGAGCGTCATCTGGGACCTCGCGGTCCACGACCTGTCGATCATGGACTTCCTGCTGGCCCGCCAGCCGAGCGCCGTGTCGGCGGTGGGCATCGCCCACGTGGCCGACCGTCCGGAGAACATGGCGTACATCACCTGCTTCTTCGATGGCACCCCCCTGCTCGCCCACTTCCACGTCAACTGGCTCGCACCCGTGAAGGTCCGCCAGACGATGCTGTGCGGCAGCGAGAAGATGATCGTGTTCGACGACATCGAGATGAGCGAGAAGATCAAGGTCTACGACAAGGGCATCGTGTTCGGCGAGCAGGACGAGCAGCGCTACCAGCGCCACGTCGGCTACCGCACCGGCGACATGTGGGCCCCGCGCCTCGACAACGTCGAAGCGCTCGCCGTCGAGGCGAACCACTTCATCGAGTGCATCCGGTCAGGTGAGACACCGCAGTCCGACGGCCGAGCCGGCCTTCGAGTGGTGCGCATCCTCGAAGCGGCGACCCGCTCGCTGGAGAAGAAGGGCGAACCCGTCGAGCTCTGACTCGACGGCGACGCAACGACCCGGCCGGGCGAGACCGCCGCCGGGACCCGGAACAGAAAGGGCGACGCACGACAATGAACACCGACAACGGGGCCACACACGGCCGACAGGAAGGCCAGCGATGATCCCGTTCGTGGACCTGAGGACGCAGTACCTGTCCATCAAGGAAGACATCGACCGCGCCGTCCTCGGCGTGTTCGACACGACCCAGTTCGTCCTGGGCACCGAGGTGAAGGCGTTCGAGGAGCTGTTCGCGCCCTACACCGGCTCAGTCGAGGCCATCGGCGTCAACTCCGGCACCAGCGCGCTCCACCTGGCGCTGCTCGCCGCCGGGGTCGGCCGGGGCGACGAGGTCATCACGACCCCGTTCACCTTCGTGGCCACCGTGTCGGCCATCGACTACTGCGGCGCCACGCCGGTGTTCGTCGACATCGACCCGACGACGCACACGATCGACCCGGCTCGCATCGAAGCCGCCATCACGCCCCGTACCAAGGTCATCCTGCCGGTCCACCTCCACGGGCGACCCGCCGACATGGACCCGATCATGGCGATCGCCGAGCGCCACGGCCTCGTCGTCGTCGAGGACGCCGCCCAGGCCCACGGCGCCGAGTACCGCGGCCGACGCATCGGCAGCATCGGGCACCTGGGATGCTTCAGCTTCTACCCGGGCAAGAACCTCGGCGCGTACGGCGAGGGCGGGGCGGTCACGACCAGCGACCCCGGCTACGCCAAGACCATCAGAACGCTGCGCGACTGGGGAGCCGAGAAGCGCTACCACCACGATCTCAAGGGCTTCAACTACCGGCTCGAGGGCGTCCAGGGTGCGGTGCTGCGCGTGAAGATGGCGCACATCGAACGTTGGACCGAGGATCGCCGGCGCCTGGCGGCCCGCTACGACGACCTGCTCGCCG
>JANPGL010000599.1:0-4720 GCA_031423915.1 Actinomycetes bacterium
CGGGGGACGACGCGTTCGGCGATCCAGTCGGCCACGGCGCCCGACACGCGAGGGTCGGCAGGGCGTGTCCCGTCGATGACCGAGCGGACGCTGTGCTGCACGAGCGCCGGAGGGGTGTCGACGAGCACCACGCCGCGGGCCCCGCTGCCGAGCGCGGCGGCGACCTCGGCGCGCTCGGGGCGATCGAGGACCGCCAGTGCCATCGGTGGCCGCCCGCCGGCATCGACGACGAGAGGGAGCGGCAGCCGCTCGGCGCCGTGGACGAGCACCACGACCGCGAGGCCCGAGCGGCTGCCGGCCACGGCACGGGCCACGGAGCCGGCGTCCGTGGCGGCGGCCAGGACCGAGGTGCCGGCGTCGCCCTCGAGCGAACGGCGCAACGCCTGGGCGACCGAGGGCGCGGCGTGGAGCACCACGGCGACCTCGGGTCGGATGGCGGGCGGCGCGGCGATGACGCCCGTGTCGAGGACCATGGCGACACCTACGGGTGGCGGCGGTCCGGAGATTTTCCGGTCAGAAGCGCGGGGGACGACGTTCGGCGAAGGCGGCGACGCCCTCCCGGTACTCCGCAGTGCCCATGTGCTGGTTCAGCAGTTCCTTCGAGTCCTCCACCGAGGCTCCGGGGGCGTGGCGGAGGAGGTCGGCGACGAGCAGTCGCTTCGACGACGCCACGGCGGTCGGTCCCGCCTCGGTGGCCAGGCGGTGGGCGTAGTCACGCACGTGGGGCAGCAGTTGGTCGGCCGGGAGCACGGCGTTGAACAGGCCGGTCGGCGCCTCGTCGGCCCGCACGACGCGGCTCGTGTAGAGCAGGTCGGCCGCCGCCGTCACGCCGACGAGACGCGGCAGGATCCACGACAGGCCGTACTCTGCCGGCAGACCGAGACGCGTGGCGGCCGTGGTCAGCTTGGCGTCGGCGGCCGCGAAGCGCAGGTCGCAGAAGCAGGCCAGCGCGAAGGCGATGCCGGCGCACGCACCGTTGACGGCGGCGATCAGCGGGAAGCGGATGCCGAGCTGCCAGGCCACGTCGTGGTCGAGCTCGGGGTGCACCCCGTAGCCGGGATCGGCCAGCACGTCCGGTGTGCCCGGGTCATAGCCACCGCGCTCCGCGTGGCCGGCGAGCGCCCGGGCATCGCCCCCCACGCTGAACGCCTTGCCTGCGCCGGTGACGACGGCGCAGCGGACGCGCTCGTCGGCCTCGAGCTGGGTGAAGACCCACCGGTACTCGGTGTGCATACGACCGGTCCACGCGTTGTAGCGGTCGGGCCGGTTCAGCCACACCGTGGCCACGCCGTCGGCGGCTACCTCGTAGCGGACGGTCCGGAGCTCCATCCCGGCGACCGTACTGTGTGGCCATGGACCTGGTGCACCTGCCGCCCACCGCCGACGCCTCCGTCATCGACGCCGTGCTGCGGCGCGACGGCGCGCTGATCGTCGACGACCTCGCACCGGTCGGGTCCGTCGACGCCGTGCTCGCCGAGATGGCGCCCTACATCGACGCCACGCCGGGCGGGTCCGACGACTTCTCGGGCCGGCGCACGCGCCGCAGCGGCGCGCTCGTCGCCCGCTCGCCGACGAGCCGCGCCCTCGTCCAGGACCCGCTCGTGCTGGCGGTCACCGGCCGGTTGCTGAACCGGGCCCGCTCGTATCAGCTCCACCTGACCCAGACCATCGCCATCGGGCCCGGCGAACCAGCGCAACAGCTGCATCGCGACGAGTGGGCGTTCGACTTCTTCGAGTTCCCCACCGACTACCACGTGCAGTGCAACACCATCTGGGCCATGACCGACTTCTCGGAGGAGAACGGCGCCACCCGCGTCGTGCTCGGCAGCCAGGACCTGCCCCGCAAGACCGACGTGGCCACACTCGCCAGCGTGCCCGCCGAGATGGCGAAGGGCTCGTGCCTGTTCTACACGGGCAAGGTGTTCCACGGCGGCGGCGCCAACCGGTCGACCGGCACGCGGGTCGGGCTCAACATCACGTACGACGTGGGGTGGTTGCGCCAGGAGGAGAACCAGTACCTCTCGGTGCCCCTCGACGTGGCGGCCACGCTCGACGACGACCTGCTCCGCCTCATGGGGTACCGCCTGGGCGCCTATGCGCTCGGCTACGTCGACGATGCGCGCGATCCGCTCGAGGTCGTGCGCGGCCGGCGCGGCGTCGCCAGCTTCCGGGTCGACGGGTAGCTCGCCCGCCGCACCGGCTACGGTCAGCCGTGGGGAACGGCAAGGGGGGACGGGTCGTGGACGATCTGGTCATCAGGAACGCTCGCATCGTCGACGGCACGGGCGCCGATGCGGTCGACGGCGACGTGGCGGTGCGGGACGGGCGCATCACCGCGGTGGGCCCGCGGCTCGCCGTGTCGGCGACCCGTACGGTCGACGGCGACGGCCTGCTCCTCACGCCTGGCTTCGTGGACATCCACACCCACTTCGACGGCCAGGTGTGCTGGGACAAGCAGGTGACGCCGTCGTCGTGGCACGGCGTGACGACGGTCGTGATGGGCAACTGCGGCGTGGGCTTCGCGCCGGTGCGGCCCGGCACCGAGGACGAGCTGGTGCAGCTCATGGAGGCCGTGGAGGACATCCCCGGCACCGCGCTGCACGAGGGCGTTCCGTGGGGTTGGGAGAGCTTCGGCGAGTACCTCGACGCCATCGACACTCCGTACTCGCTCGACGTCGGCGCCCAGGTCCCGCACGTGGCGCTGCGCCACTACGTGATGGGGGAGCGCTGTTACGACGATGCCACCGCCGACGACATGCGCACGATGTCGCGCCTCACCCGCGAAGCGTTGCAGGCCGGTGCGCTCGGCTTCTCGACGTCGCGCTTCTACGGTCACCGAGACAAGGCCGGCAACCTGGTCCCCGGCACCAACGCCACGGCCGACGAGATGGTGTCGATCGCCGAGGCGTTCCGCGGGCTCGACCACGGCACCATCGAGATCATCACCGACGACCTCGACAACCCCGACGAGCTGGCGTGGATCGCCGACGTCGCCCGCGTGTCGGGCCGACCGCTCACGTTCCTGGCCGCGGCTGCCACGCGGGGCAACGGCGCCTGGCGGCTCGCCGACGAACTGGCGCCCGAGGGCGTGAGCATCCGGCCCCAGGTAGGGGCGCGGCCGGCGTCGGTGCTCATGACGCTGGAGGGCACGCTCAACCCGATGCGCCAGTACCGCTCGTTCGACGAGATCCGGGGCCTGCCGTTCGACGCCCAGCGCGCCGCGCTGCGCGACCCGGCGTTCCGGGCCAAGGTGCTGGCCGACGAGCAGAAGCAGGCGCGGTTCGCCGACACGAGCCGGATGATCTCGACGTGGGACAAGATGTTCGTCCTGCCCGAGGACCTGAGCTACGAGCCGAGCTACCCCGATTCGATCGCCGGCCGGGCCGAGGCGGCGGGCGTGGACGTGCGGGAGATGCTGATGGACGTGATGGCGTCCGGCCGACCCATCCTCTACCTGGTGGGCGACTACCCGGGCTCGCTCGACACCCAGATCGAGGCCATCGAGGACGACCAGGCGGTGTTCGGGCTGTCCGACGGCGGCGCCCACTGCGGCGTGCTGTGCGATGCGTCGATCCCCACCTACATGCTCGCCTACATGGTGCGCGACCGGACGCGGGGCCGCCTCATGCGGCTCGAGCAGGTGGTCCACAAGATGACGCAGGACACCGCGCTGCTCTACGGCCTGGGCGACCGAGGCGTGATCGCCCCCGGATACCGGGCGGATCTCAACCTCATCGACCACGCCGCGCTGCGCCTCGAGGACCCCGAGATCGTCTACGACCTGCCGGCGGGCGGCAAGCGCATGATCCAGCGTGCCCAGGGCTATCGGATGACGTTCTGCGCCGGGGAGCTGACGTACGCCGACGGCGAGCACACCGGCGCCCTGCCGGGCCGGTTGCTGCGCGGCGCCACGACCGTCTGACCGACCGTCGCCTCACCGGCAGCGTCGGCTTCACTCGACGTGTCGGCTGTTCACCGTGAGGTCGTGTGCCTCGACGTCCTCGTCGAGGCCGAACGAGATCACCTGGCGCGGATGCAGGCGGATGGTCGGGACGCCGGCGACCTCGACGGCCTCGGCCGTGGCTCGGATCTCGATGCACCGGACGCGCCACGGGTCGATCGACGCGATGTCGTCGACGACGAACGCGGCGCGCCCGTTGGCGGCGACGTTGCGGTACTTCTGGCTCGTGGCCAAGTTGAAGCCCGTGATGTCGAGGGTGTCGGTCTCCGGGTCGTGTCGGAAGCCGACCGGGCTGTTCTGCAGGGTGCCATCCGGCTTCGAGGTGGCCAGTCGACCGAGTCGCTGGGTGGCGAGGTAGGCGAGCTCGGTGCTCGAGAAGCGGCTCGTGTAGCTGGCCATGACGTGATGTCCCTCGTTCCGTCGACGGTGGTTGACCTCGGCAGCTTCACACGTCACATCCCGGGTTCACCCCGCCCGACCTAGCCCGACCGAGTGGGCAGGCGTCGGCTGCGGTGGCGCTAGCTTCGGGGCATGGAGATCCGCAACGGTGACGTGACCCTGCACGTGGCGGTCGACGGGGACGAGGACGCCCCACCCGTGCTGCTGCTGCACGGCATCACCCAGAGCGTGGAGACGTGGGAGTGGTTCGTCGGCGACCTCATCGCCTACGGCTACCGGGTGCTGCGCCTCGACTTCCGCGGTCATGGCCGCTCGGGCCGCGCGCCGGGTACCTACGGATTCCCGGCCTACGTCACCGAC
>JANPGL010000600.1:0-5669 GCA_031423915.1 Actinomycetes bacterium
CGGCCATCGGCGTGGTCGAGTTGGCCGTGCCCGGCGCATTGGTCGAGATCCGCGCCACCGTCGCGGTCCCGGCCGCCTAGGTTCCCCTACCATCGCCCGCCGTGGCCGAACCGTTGAAGTACCACCCGTTGGTCGACGAGGCGAACCGTGTGCTCAACCGCTGGTCGGCACCCGACCGCCAGCAGGCCCTGCTGCGCAGCGAGTTCATCCGCCACGCCATGGGGCACGCCGACTCGGTGTTCCGCTCGTGCACCGATGGCCACCTCACGGCATCGGCCATCGTGCTCGACGCCACCCGGCGCCAGGTGCTGATGACGCTCCACCCCCGGCTCGATCGCTGGATCCAGATGGGCGGCCACATCGAGCGCGACGACCCGTCGGTGGAGGCCGCCGCGCTGCGCGAGGCCACCGAGGAGAGCGGCATCCCGGGCCTGATGCTCGACCCCGTGCCGGTCGACCTCGACATCCACGCGTTCGAGTGCCCGAAGGGAACCCCGAACCGCCACCTCGACGTTCGCTTTCTGGCGGTCGCACCCGACGGGGCCCGGGCGGTGCGCAGCGACGAGTCGCTGGCCGTCGAGTGGTTCGACGTGCGCCGGCTGCCGCTCGGTCTCGACGAGTCGACCCTCCGCCTCATCGCCCGGGCCGTCGCCCGCTGACGTCAGGCGTCGACGGTCGCCTCGATCCGCAGCGCCGAGCCCCCGGCACAGTCGCCGACGGTCGGTACCTCGACGAACGCGCCATCGGGGCCCACCCCGCAAGAGATCACGAACCTACCGCCGTCGACGATCGTGGGCATGCCTGCCACCGGCTCACCCGGCCGCACCTCGACGCGCCCGGCAGGCACCGGCACGGGCGCCGGGGTCGTCGAAGGCTCGGGTCGGGTGACGACGGCCGGGAGCACCACGACCCGCTCGGCCGCCGGGGTCACCGGATCGGGCGCGCCGGCCCGCCCGACGCCGGCCCACAGCCCGACCGCGGCCGTTCCCACCACGACCATCATCGCTACGCCACCCATGAACCGTCGCATCGTTGCTCCCTTCACCCTGTCCGACGCCGCCGCACGCTGCGGATGACGCCGATCCCTGATCGAGAGGCGCCAATCCACCCCGAGATACCCCGCTCGCACGGGGAACGATCCTCTGTCGTCCCCTAACCTCGACCGCTGTGACACCCGAGGAGTTCCGAACCGCCGGCCATCAGCTCGTCGACTGGGTGGCCGGCTACCTGGAGGGCGTCGAGCGTCACCCGGTCCAGCCGCCCCTCCAGCCCGGCGCCATCGCCGCGCTGGTGCCGGCCCACCCGCCCACGGCGGTGGAGCCATGGGCCGACGTGCTCGCCGACCTGGACCGGGTCGTCGTCCCGGGTCTGACCCACTGGCAGCACCCCAGCTTCTTCGCGTTCTTCCCCGCCAACTCGTCGTACTCCTCCGTCCTGGGTGAGCTGGCCGCCGCCGGGCTCGGCGTGAACGGCATGACGTGGGCCACCAGCCCCGCCGCCACCGAACTCGAGACCGTCGTCGTGGACTGGATGGCCGAGCTCCTCGGCCTGCCCGCCAACTTCCGCGGCCCCGAGGCGGGCGGCGTCATCCAGGGCACGGCCTCCGAGGCCACGCTGTGCGCCATCCTGGCGGCCCGTGAGCGCATCACGGCCGGGGCGGGCAACCACACCGGCACGCTCGGCGACCTGACCGTGTACGCCACCGCCCAGGCGCACTCGTCGATCGAGAAGGGGGTGCGCATCGCCGGCATCGGCGATCGCAACCTGCGCCTCGTCGAGACCGACGAGGCGTTCGCCATGCGACCCGAGGCCCTTGCCGCCGCCGTGGCCGCCGATCGGGCCGCGGGGAAGCGCCCGTTCCTGGTGATCGCCAACGTCGGGTCGACCTCCTCGATGGCCATGGACCCGCTGGCGCCCATCGCCGAGATCTGCCAGCGCGAGGGGCTGTGGCTCCACGTCGACGCGGCCATGGCCGGCATGGCCGCGCTCTGCCCCGAGCACCGGGGCATGTTCGATGGCCTGGAGCGCGCCGACAGCCTGTGCACCAACCCGCACAAGTGGATGGGCGTCAACTTCGACTGCGACCTGTTCTGGGTCGCCCGCCGGGCCGACCTGGTCGGCGCGCTGTCGATCCTGCCCGAGTACCTGCGCTCGAAGGCGTCGGAGGGGGGCACCGCCATCGACTACCGCGACTGGGGCATCCCCCTCGGTCGCCGGTTCCGGGCCCTGAAGCTCTGGTTCACCCTGCGGCTCGACGGCGTGGCCGAGGTGCAGGCGATGATCCGACGACACCTCGAGCTGGCGGGCTGGGTGGCCGACCAGGTGCGCGCCGATCCCCGGTTCGTGATGGCGGCACCGCCGACGCTCAACCTGGTGTGCTTCCGCCACGTGGCGGGCGACGCCGCCACCGACGGCCTCGTCGAGGCGGCCAACGCCAGCGGCGAGGCGCTGTTCACGCGCACGGTGCTCGACGGCCGATCGGTGGTGCGCTTCTGCGTGGGAGCCCGCACGACCGAACGACGCCACGTCGAAGCCGGATGGGCCCTCCTCCAGCGTCTGGCGTGCGCAGCATGAGCCGCGTGAGCCGGATGGACGACGTCGGCGAGGCCGACGGATGGCGCTGTTGGCTGTGCGACGAGCCCGTCGACCCACGCATGTCGGTGAACGATCCACGCGGACCGAGCATCGACGCCGTGGTCACCAAAGCCAAGAGCAGCAAGGGCCACGAGAGCCCGGTCGGCTCGGAGCGGCTGGCCCACCGGGCCTGCAACACCCGCAAGGGCGCGGTGACCCCGGTGGTGCGCTGGCCCGACGGCCTGTTCGTGGCCGACCCTGCCGTGATCCTGGCCAGCGTCGAGCGGCTGGGCCGCAAAGGGGGACGCGAGGTCATGGCCCGCTGCCCCACTGCCGCCGACGCGCGCGCCGCTGGCGACTGGCTCGCCGACCGCCTGTCGCGGCTGTGCCCGGGCCTGCCGGTCACGACCGAGGTGGAGCCCGGCGGCGGCCAGTTCCTGCTCGTGCTGAAGGCCTGACGCGGGCCCCGAAGGGAGTCTTTCCCGACCGCTGGGCCACCGCTGGCCGAGGGTGGCGGCTACGACGACCAAGGTCCAATGCACGTCCGCGGGGCCGCCGCGTTCGCCGCCGGTGGTTCGGGGGGCGGCGGTGGCGGTGGCGGTGGCGGTGGCGGCACGGTTGCCACCCCGGCACCGTGTGGCAACCTCACCGCCATCGCGGGGCTGAGCTCCACGGGCGGGCCGCAGGTGGCCGGTTCCACGGAGAAGTCGTGCGACGGCCTCACGGGTCTCGTGATCCGCTTCGCCGACACCACGCCGACCGACGGCTGCACGGTCACCGTGCCCAGCTTCTTCGGCGCCACCTACTTCAAGTACGGCGTCCGGCCGCCGAGCCGGTACCAGTCGGCGATCTACGCCTCGGGTGCATGCGCCGGCACGTCGTACACGATCCTTGCCACGCTGTCGCTGAACGGCGCCGACATCAGCTCGGCGACCACCACCTGGGCCGCCTGATCGCCGTGCGGGGCCTACCGCGGCTCGCGCGGTAGGCCCAGCACGCGCTCGCCGATGATCGAGCGCTGGATCTCGTTCGTGCCGCCGGCGATCGACAGCGACAGCGTGAACAGCGCGTCGCGGGCCCACTGCGCGCCGCCGGCCGACGGGCCCGGCTCACCGAGCAGCGCACCCTCCCACGCCTGTGCGTCGGCCCCCACGATCCGCCACGCCAGGCGAGCGAATCGACGGGCGACGAGCGCGTTCGCGAGCTTGCCCAGCGATCCGACGGGGCCCGGCTCGTGGCCCGCCGCTGTTGCGGCCAGGGACCGGGTGACGAGCAGGCTCTGGCAGACCTCGGCGACGTAGAGCTCGACGAGGTCGTCGCGCAGCACCGGGTCGAGCGGAGCGCGGCGCGACGCCTCGGCCATCAGCCGATCGGCACGGTCGTGACGCACCCCGCCCCGCTGGCCCTGGGCGCGGGCCACCCGTTGGTGGTGGAGCATGGCCGACGCGATGCGCCAGCCGTCGCCCGCCGACGGCAGCAGGGCGCGGGTGGGGACGAACACCTCGGTCAGGAAGACCTCGTCGAAGTGCAGACCACCGTCGAGCTGACGGATCGGGCGCGTCTCCACCCCGGCCGACCGCAGGTCGACCACGAACATCGAGAGTCCGGCGTGCTTGGGTGCGTCGGGGTCGGTGCGGGCGAGCAGGATCCCGAAGTCGGCGCGGTGGGCGAGCGTCGTCCACACCTTCTGGCCGTGCAGGACCCAGCCTCCGTCGACCGCCACGGCCCGCGTCTGGACGCCGGCGGCGTCGGAGCCCGCACCCGGTTCCGAGAACAGCTGGCACCACACCTCGTCGCCCGCCAGAATGCGCGGCACGTGACGGCGCCGCATGGCCTCGGTGCCGAACTCGAGCAGCGTCGGCAGGCAGTTGCCGAGCGTGATGGCCAGCTCCTCCGTCATGAGCGGGAACAGGCCGGCCTCCTCCTTCCAGATGCTCTCGTGGGCATCGGCAAGCCCGTGCCCGCCGTACGCGCACGGCACCGACAGTCCGGCCAGACCCGCCGCGTGCAGCGCGCGCTGGAACTCGAGCGCCCGGTCGAGCGCCCGATCGCCGCGCGGGTCGTCGGGCGCCACGTCGGCGCCGCCGACGGCGTGCTCCGTCAGGAACGGCCGCACGCGCCTGCGGAACTCCGTGAGCTCGGCTTGCATCCTCGGACCCTCCCCGACCGACGTCTCGACGACCGTCGCACGCGCCAGGGCCGCTCACCAGGGACCATGGTCCCTGTCAGGCCACCGCCGCGAACGACACGAGGAGCTCGTTGTAGGCGGCGGCGTAGCTGGCGTACAGGCCGTGGCCGGCGCCCTCGATCACATGGAGGCGGCCGTTCGGCAGGAGCGCCGCCGTCGGTTCGCCGGTGAGCGGGAGCGGCGCCGACCGGTCCGCATCACCGTGGATCACCAGCGTGGGGCAGGCGATGGCGGCGATGTCGGCCCGCAGGTCCGCGCCGGTGATCGTGCGGTTCGTCTCGACCAGGATGGGCACCGGCGTGGCGTACAGCGTGCGCGTCGTCCAATCCGTCTCGACCGGCCGGCGACCGTCCTCGCCGACACCCCAGTAGCCCTCGGTGTTGGCGACGATCCACCCGGCGATGTCGGCGGTCATGGCGGCCCGGCCCGCGGCGAACACCTCGGCCGGGGCGCCCACCGGGTTGTCGGGTCCCGCCGTCACGCACGGGGTGACCGGTGCGCTGAGCACGAGGGCACCGACGCGATCGGTGCCGAGGCCGCCGACGAGGCGGGCGCACTCGGTGCCGCCCATCGAATGGCCCACGAGCACCACGTCGTGCAGGTCGAGCGCGTCGAGCACCCGACCGACGTCGCCCGCCAGGGTGTCGAGGTCGTAGCCGCGGGTCGCCAGCTCCGAACGGCCGTGACCGCGCCGGTCGAACGTGACGACCCGGTGCCCGCCGTCGAGCAGCGCCGGCAGCTGGGCGTTCCACATGTGGCTGTGGAGACCCCACGCGTGCACGAGCAGCACGGCGCGACCGCGCCCTCCCCAGTCGGTGGCGTGCAGGCGGGTCCCGTCGGCGGTGATGATGTCCATGTGTCCGTTGTACGGGCGATGGCACGGCGAGACGATGACGTCAGAGGTAGC
>JANPGL010000601.1:0-9703 GCA_031423915.1 Actinomycetes bacterium
CCGCCGACGGCACCGTGGGCGCCGCGATCGCCGAGCCGGTGCCGGTCGGCGTGGAGGGCACCGGCCTCACGCACCCGCCGCGGCCCCGCAAGAAGCGCCGACACTGACCCGCCCGGTACGCTGATCGGGTGGGAACCGACACCGCCTGGCTCGACCAGCACGTCCGGATCATCGAGAACTACCCCCAGCCGGGGGTGACCTTCCGTGACATCACGCCGTTGTTGGGTGATGCCAAGGCGTTCGGCGCCACCATCGACGCCATCTCCGCGCACTTCTCGGGTGCCGAGATCGAGACGGTCATCGGCATCGAGGCCCGCGGGTTCATCGTCGCCGCCCCGGTCGCCTACCAACTGCAGGCCGGGTTCGTGCCGGTCCGCAAAGCGGGCAAGCTCCCGTGGGCGGTCGCGCGGGAGGAGTACTCGCTCGAGTACGGCACCGACAAGCTCGAGATCCATCGGGACGCCATCAAGCCGGGTGAACGGGTGGTCATCGTCGACGACGTGCTGGCCACCGGAGGCACGGCGGCGGCCACGTTGCGCCTCGTGCAAACGCTCGGTGCGCACGTCGTCGGCATGGGTTTCATCATCGAACTGCCGGCGTTGGGCGGCCGGGCGAAGGTGGGGTCCACCGACGTGATGGCCCTGCTGAGGTACTGACCGACCCATGGGCACCGTCGATCGCGTCTTGCCGTGGCGTCGGTCGGCGCCGCCCACGGCCGAGGAGCTGGGCCCGGTCCTGAGCGCGTTCAAGTCGCGCCACCCGAAGCGGCCGACCGCCATGATCCTCAGGGCGTACGACGTGGCCGCCGAGGCGCACGCGAACCAGTGGCGCGAGTCGGGCGAGAAGTACATCCTCCATCCCCTCGCGGTGGCCGGCATCGTGGCCAACCTCGGCCTCGACGACGTCGCCGTGGCCGCGGCGCTGCTCCACGATGCCGTCGAGGATTCCGGCCTGACCGTGGCCGAGGTGCAGGCGGCCTTCGGCAGCGAGGTGGCCGCCATCGTCGACGGTGTCACGAAGCTGGAACGGCTCCAGTTCGACTCGAAGGAGGCTCAGCAGGCCGCCACCATGCGCAAGATGCTGGTGGCCATGGCCAAGGACCTGCGCGTCCTGATCATCAAGCTGGCCGACCGCCTCCACAACATGCTCACCATCGCCGGTCGTCCGCCCGACAAGCAGGCGCGCATCGCGGCGGAGACGCTCGACATATACGCGCCGTTGGCGCACCGGCTCGGCATGCAGGAGCTCAAGCAACAACTCGAGGACCTGTCGTTCGCCGCGCTCCACCCCAAGCGCTACGCCGAGATCGACCACATGGTCGCCACCCGCACGCCCGAGCGCGACCTCCACCTGGCCCGATCGGTGGCCGAGGTGCGGCGCCGCCTGGAGGAGCTGCAGATCTCGGCCGACGTGACGGCGCGCTCGAAGCACCTGTGGAGCATCTACGAGAAGATGGTGGTGAAGGGCAAGGAGATCGACGAGATCTTCGACCTGCTGGCCATCCGCGTCATCGTCGACTCGGTGAAGGACTGCTACGCCGCGCTGGGCTGCATCCACGGCCAGTACCGGCCGGTGGTGGGGCGGTTCAAGGACTACATCGCCATGCCCAAGTTCAACCTCTACCAGTCGTTGCACACCACGGTGATCGGGTCCGACGGCAAAGCCGTCGAGATGCAGATCCGCACGCGCGAGATGCACCACCGCTCCGAGTGGGGCGTGGCGGCTCACTGGGCGTACAAGGGCGGCTCGCCGTCGGACGACATCGCCTGGCTGAACCGGATGGTCGATTGGCAGGCCGAGACGAGCGACCCTGCCGTCTTCATGGAGAACCTGAAGACCGACCTCGAGCAGGACGAGCTCTTCGTGTTCACGCCGAAGGGCAAGGTCATCACGCTGCCCGTCGGGTCGACGCCCGTCGACTTCGCCTACGCCGTCCACACCGAGGTCGGCCACGCCACGATCGGTGCCCGCACCAACGGCCGATTGGTCCCGCTCGACCACGAACTGAGTTCGGGCGACACGTGCGAGATCTTCACGTCGAAGGTCGAGAACCACGGTCCGAGCCGCGACTGGCTCGGCTTCGTCGTGTCGCCCAGGGCGCGCAACAAGATCCGCCAGTGGTTCTCCCGGGAGCGCCGCGAAGACGCGTTGGAATCCGGACGCGACGAGCTGACGCGCGAGCTGCGTCGCCAGGGGCTGCCGATCAACCGCATGGTCGGTTCGGACACGATGGCGAAGGAGGCGGCGGCAGCGGGCTTCGCCGACCTCGACGGCTTCTACGTGGCCATCGGCGAGCACCACGTGTCGGCCCGGGCCGTGTCCCAGCGGCTGGCCAAAGCGCTCGGGGCCGGGGACGAGGGCGAGTTCCTTCCGGCCACGGTGCAGCGCACGACGCGGCGCCGCAAGCGGCCGAACGCCAGTGTCCACGTCGAGGGTCTCGACGACCTGATGGTGCGGTTGTCACGCTGCTGCACGCCGGTTCCCGGCGACGAGATCCTGGGCTTCGTCACACGCGGCCGCGGCGTCAGCGTGCACCGGGCCGATTGCGCCAACGCGGTGTCGCTCGGCGCCGAGCAGGCGGCGCGCACGGTCGAGGTGGAGTGGGACAACGAGACCGCCGACTCGGTGTACGTGGCCTCCATCGAGGTGAAGGCGCTCGACCGCAGCGGGCTGTTGCGGGACTGCGCCAACGCGGTGGCCGACCTCCACCTCAACATCGTCGGGTGCAGCACCCACACCGGTGGTGACCGGATCT
This sequence comes from Actinomycetes bacterium, assembly GCA_031423915.1. GTDB lineage: Bacteria > Actinomycetota > Acidimicrobiia > Acidimicrobiales > Ilumatobacteraceae > JANMAT01. The sequence continues at coordinate 2,756 of JANPGL010000601.1, forward strand.
CGATCATGCGGTTCGACGTGGAGCTGGCGCACCCCGGGCACCTCGACGCGCTTCTCCGCACCGTCAAGGGCGTCCGATCGGTCTACGACGCCTACCGCGTCGTCCCGGGCAGCGGCGTCCGGGCGTAGCGCCTCAGCCCGGGCGGCCCGGGAACAGCCCGAAGATCTGCCAGCCCAGGTCGGGGAACCCGGACGCCACGGCGGTGCGCGCCGACGCCGTGTTCGAGGGCGCGTGCAGGTAGGTGGGCACGGCCCGGTCGGCCAGGACGCGGCGGGCAGCCTGGGTGACGAGCTGACGGGCCCACCCCTTGCCCTGGTGCCCGGGCTCGGTGACCACCGCCAGCTCGTGGCCGTGCTCGTCGTGGATCTTGCGTCCCACGCCGGCGGCGACCTCGTCGCCGACGAACCCGACGAGCACGTCACCGTTGAAGGGCCGGAGCCACTCGGGCACGCGGGGGTCGTCGGTCGGGAGCCAGACGCCCGGATCGTCACCGGGTGTCGGCGCGGTGCTCCACCGGAACACGCCGCGGGCGACGAGCCAACCGGGGTGCCCGACCGCGGCGCCGATGCCCGCCTCGAGATCGTCACCGAGGGCCCGGACGGCGTCGACCACGTCGTGGGGGACCGAGAGCACGCCGCCGCTCGGGGTGAGTACGCCCGTGACCGGTCGCACGACGCCGTCCCAGCCCGGCGTCGTGCGCTTCGTCGAGCCGACGACGGTGAGCCCGTCGGTCGGCGGCGGCCACTCGCCGAGCCAGGTGCGCAGGTGTGCGGTCAGCCGATCGCTCGCGTCCATGCCGGCCCCAACGTCTCGGCCTCGCCGCCTGTTCCCGGACACCCTGGCCAGCGGGAATGGCTCGGTTCGGCGGGGGTCGCCCCGCTAGCCTTGCTGGGCCATGCCCACCTTCCAGACCTCGCCGGGGACCCGCGACATCCTGCCGCCCGACTCCGGGCGGATGCGTCGGATGGTCGAGGTGTTCGCCGACCTCGTCGAGCGAGCCGGGTACGGGCTCGTCGTGCCGCCGATGTTCGAGGACCTCGGGGTGTTCCAGCGCCTCGGCGAGGCCACCGACGTCGTCACCAAGGAGATGTACGGCTTCGTCGACAACGGCGGGCGTCACCTGGCGCTGCGCCCGGAGCAGACGGCCAGCGTCGTGCGCGCCTTCGTGCAGCACCGGCCGCCGACCCCGTGGAAGGCCTGGTACGCCGGCTCGAACTTCCGCCAGGAGCGGGCCCAGCGGGGCCGGTACCGCCAGTTCGACCAGGTCGGCATCGAGGTCCTCGGCGTCGACGACCCCTACCTCGACGTCGAGGTGGTGGCGCTCGGCTGGCGGTTCTACGAGGCGCTCGGCCTGCGCCGCGTCGAGCTGCTCCTCAACTCGCTCGGCGAGCCCGACGACCGTCGCCGGTACACCGAGGCGCTGCGCGACCACTTCGAGGCCAACCTCGACGCGCTCAGCCCGGAGAGCCGGGTGACGCTCGGCAAGAACCCGCTGCGCGTCCTCGACTCGAAGCGGCCCCAGGACTCCGAGCTCGTGGCCGCCGCGCCGCGCATCGCCCAGTTCCACTCCGACGGCGCCGCCGCCCACTACGACACCGTGCAGCAGGGCCTCCGCGCACTCGGTGTGCCGTTCACGCTCGACGACAAGCTGGTGCGCGGCCTCGACTACTACCGCCGAACCACGTTCGAGTACGCCGGCGGCACGCTCGATTCGGCCCAGAACGCCCTCGGCGGCGGCGGTCGCTACGACGGCCTCGCCGAGGACCTCGGCGGCCCCGCCACGCCCGGCATCGGCTTCGCTCTCGGGGTCGACCGCACGTTGCTGGCCTGCGACGACGAGGGCGTCTTCGGCGCTCCCGAGACGACCGTCGACGTGTTCGTGGTCGACACCACCGGCGGGCTCCAGGCCCTGCTGGTCGCCGAGGAGCTACGGGCCGCCGGCCTGCGCGCCGACCGCGCCTTCGAGAACCGCAGCATGAAGAGCCAGATGAAAGCGGCCGACCGCTCGGGCGCCGCCTTCGCCGTGCTCGTGGGCTCCGACGAGCTGGCGGCCGGCACGGTCACGCTGCGGCCCATGCGAGGCGGCGGCGAGCAGCAGGCCGTGCCGCGCGACGAACTGACCCCCCACCTGAGGAAGCTGTTGCCATGAGCATGCGATCCCACTACTGCGGCCATCTGAGGCCCGAGCACATCGGCGCCACGGTGCAGCTCTGCGGCTGGGTGGCCCGCCGCCGCGAGCACGGCGAGAAGCTCGCCTTCGTCGACCTGCGCGACCACACCGGTCTCGTCCAGTGCGTGGTCGACAACGCGGTCGACGTCCGCAGCGAGTACGTCGTGCGCGTCACGGGCACGGTGGCCGAGCGGCCGGCGGGCACCGTCAACGACAAGATGCCCACGGGCGGCGTCGAGATCCAGGACTGCACGGTCGAGGTCCTCAACATCGCCGAGCCGCCGCCGTTCCCGGTGGACGCCCGCGCCGACGACGTGGCCGAGACGACCCGCCTTCAGTACCGCTACATCGACCTGCGCCGCGAGCGCATGCAGCGCAACCTGCGGGTGCGGGCTGCGGTGAACTCGGCGGTGCGGCGGGCCATGGAGCGCCAGGGCTTCATCGAGGTCGAGACGCCGATGCTCGTGCCGTCGACACCCGAGGGGGCGCGCGAGTTCCTCGTCCCGTCACGCCAGTCGCCCGGCAGCTTCTACGCCCTGCCCCAGAGCCAGCTGTTCAAGCAGCTGCTCATGGTCGGCGGCTGCGACCGCTACTTCCAGATCGCCCGCTGCCTGCGCGACGAGGACCTGCGCGCCGACCGCCAGTACGAGTTCATGCAGCTCGACGCCGAGATGAGCTTCGTCACCCAGGACGACGTGTTCGCCGCCATCGGCGAAGCCGTGCTCGATGCGGCCGAGTCGGCCACCGGCGAGCGCCCCGGCGAGATCGTGAAGATCACCTGGCACGAGGCCATGGAGCGTTTCGGCGTCGACAAGCCCGACCTTCGCTTCGGCCTCGAGCTCACCGAGCTCACGCCGGTCTTCTCGGCCACCGAGTTCAAGGCGTTCGCCGGTGCCGCGTCGATCAAGGGCATCTGCGCCCCGGGTCGGGCCGACGAGTTCGGGCGCAACAAGCTCGACGCCCTCACCGATCGCGCCAAGAAGCTCGGCGCCAAGGGGCTCGTGTGGCTGAAGGTGACCGCCGACGGGTTCGATTCGCCCGTCGCCAAGTTCCTCTCGGCCGACGAGCAGGCCGCCGTGCGCGCCGCGTTCGGCGCCCAGGCCGGCGACCTCATCCTGATCGTCGCCGACTCGTGGACGACCACGTGCGAGACGCTCGGCCAACTGCGCAACGATCTCGGCCGGCCGCCCGTGCACCAGGGGCCGTACAAGTACCTGTGGGTCGTCGACTTCCCCTTGTTCGTCGGCGTCGACGAGGCGACCGGCCGCCCGAAGCCGGGCCATCACCCGTTCACCCAGCCGCACCCCGACGACGTCCACCTGATGGAGACCGAGCCGCTCAAGGTGCGCAGCCAGGCCTACGACCTGGTGCTCAACGGGTGGGAGCTCGGGTCGGGGTCGATCCGGATCCACCAGCCCGAACTGCAGACGCGCATCTTCGGCCTGCTCGGCATCAGCGCGGAGGAGGCCGACCGTCGCTTCGGCTTCTTCCTCAACCCGTTCAAGTACGGCGCGCCGCCGCACGGCGGCTTCGCGTTCGGCATCGACCGGCTCGTGGCGGTCCTGGCGGGGGAGGAGAACATCCGCGAGGTCATCGCCTTCCCGAAGACCCAGTCGGGCACGGACCCCATGACGAACGCGCCCACCCCGGTCGAGGCGAAGCAGCTGAGCGACCTGGGTCTGCGCACCCTGCCGCCGAAGGCCTGACGCGGCGCGGGCCGGGCCGCCCGAAGGCGACCCGGCCCGGTCCCGCACCGTCAGTCGCGGTCGTCGTGCTCGCGGTCGCCGTGGACCGCCCGCAGCGCGTTCACGATGCCGTCGCCGTAGATCGAGTTCCGGGCGGCGGTGCCCACGCACGGTGCGTCGTAGGCGGCCGATCGACCCTCGGCGGCGTACGTGATGACCGGCGCCGGGCAGGCGACGTCGGTGGCGCTGCGACGCAGCACCCGCTCGACCTTGTCGGGATCCATCGAGATCGAGCCGTCCCGCCCGCTGCGGCCGTACTCGCTGACGATCAGCGCGGCGACGCCGGCGGCGTGCGGCGACGCCATCGACGTGCCCTGGAGGTACTGCCAGTAGGCGCAGTTGTCGGGTCCCGGCTTCGAGCACTGGGAGATGACGAACGGATCCTCGGACTCGCCGGTCGTCATGTTCACCGAGCCGCTGAGCAGGGCCACGTTGTGCGGCATCGGCGCCAGCACGAGGTTCTCCGGCGTGCGGTTGCGTGGGTCCCCGATGTAGTCGCGGAAGAAGCCGCCCGGCGCCGATACGTCGGTCTGCTCGAGCCCGTGGTTCGAGTAGTCCGCCTTCTTGCCGCTCGGGCCGATGGACGAGACACCGATGACATGGTTCGCCTCGGCCGGCATCGACAGGCACGTGGCGTTGTCGATCGTGCGCTCGTACGCGGTGTCCAACGGGTAGTCCGGGCTCGTGGCGTCGACGGGCGGGTTGCCGAGATCGGTGTGCTCGTTGCCCAGGGCCGCCACCAGGGTGACGCCGCGCTCGTGGGCGAAGTCGATGGCCCGCTGCGTGGCGGCGACGATCGTGCGCTGCTCGGCCTGCTGCTCGGGGGTGTCGGCCGGGTTGGCCCGGCAGTTGAACAGCCACGGGTCGATGTAGAAGCTCATGTTGATGACGTCGACCCCGATCTTGCCGGCGTAGATCAGCGCCTTCACCGCAGGCTCGAGGAAGATGAAGCCGGAGTCCTGACCGACGCGGATGTTCACCAACGTCACGTGCGGGGCCACGCCCGCGATGCCGACGCCGTTGATGGGGGAGCCGATGGTGCCGGCCACGTGCGTGCCGTGGCCGTCGTCGTCGACGTCGACCGGATCGACGCAGCTCTGCACCTCGCACGGACCGTCGATCGAAGGGATGTCGGTGACGAAGTTGCGGCTGAGCTTCTTGTTGAAGTTCGGCGCGATGTCGGGGTGGTTGCCGTCGATGCCGGAGTCGAGCACGCCGACGAGCACGCCCTTACGGCCGGGCTGCTCGTCGTATGAGCCCTCCGGCGTGGCGCCGATCATCCGCATGTCCCACTGCAGGTCGGCCAGGGGCTCGGCCTTCGGGTCGTGCCCGTCGTGACCGTCGCGGCCCCTTCGCTCGGCGGCGGCCCGTTCGGCCTCGGCGCGAGCCTCGGCGTTGGCCTTGTCCGTCTTCGGCAGGCTGCCCACCACCCGGTCCTTGGCCACGCCCGCCACGCCGACGGCGCCGCCAGCGGCGGTGGCGAAGTCGGCCCGGTCCGAGACGGCGATGACCGCGCCGATCTCGGAGATCTCGCTCACCACCCGACCGCCGGCGGCGCCGACGGCGGCGCGAGCCGCCGCGACGGACCCCGCGGTGTCGCCGAGCACGAGGTAGGACGCGCCCTCGGATGCGGCGGCGGCCGGCTGGACGGTCGGGACCGTCAGCAGGCCGGCGCCCAGCAAGAGGGCGGTGAGCGCCATCGGCGCGCGATGTCGTCGTGACATGCAGAAGCTCCTTGGTGTGACGTGTGGCTCGCCCGCCGGAGGGCACCGTAGTCCGTCTGGGACCCTGCTCGGAGCGAGCTGTACGGCGACGGTGAAATCTGAACCGTTCGTGCCGTCCGGAGCGGCCGGCGCGAGACGTAGCGTTGCTCCGTGCCCGACGACCTCTTCGCTGCCGCAGCCGAGGAGCGGCTGGCCCGCCGTGCGCCGCTGGCGGCGCGCCTGCGGCCGTCGACGCTCGACGAGGTGGTGGGCCAGGCCCATCTGCTCGGGCCGGGGAAGCCGCTGCGCAGCCTGGTCGACGCCGACCGGCTGTCGTCGGTGATCCTGTGGGGTCCGCCCGGAGTCGGCAAGACGACGCTGGCGCGCCTGATCGCCGACACGGGGTCGAAGGCCTTCGAGCAGCTGTCGGCCGTCACCGCCACGGTCAAGGACGTGCGGGAGGTCATCGAGCAGGCCCGTCACCGGCTCGGCGAGCACGGCCGCGGCACCATCTTGTTCCTCGACGAGATCCACCGGTTCAACAAAGCCCAGCAGGATGCCCTGTTGCCCAGCGTGGAGGACGGTCTGCTGATCCTGATCGGTGCCACCACCGAGAACCCGTTCTTCGAGGTCAACCCGCCCCTGCTGTCGCGCTCGAGCCTGTTCCGGCTGGAACCCCTGGAGACCGATGACCTGCTCGCTCTCGCCCGGCGCGGGCTCCGAGCCGAGGCGGCCACCGCCGACGACGACGCCATCGGCCACCTGGCCGAGCGCGCCGGCGGCGACGGCCGCCAGCTCCTCACCGCCCTCGAGGTGGCGGTGGCGCTGGCATCGGCGCGCCGACCCGGTCGGGACCCTCACGTCACGCTGGCCGACGCCGAGGACGCCATCGGCACCCGGGCGCTCCGCTACGGGCGCGACGACCACTACGACGTCGTCAGCGCCTTCATCAAGTCGATCCGCGGCTCCGACCCCGATGCGGCGCTCTACTACCTGGCCCGCATGCTCGAAGCAGGCGAGGACGCCCGCTTCATCGCCCGCCGTCTGGTCATCCTGGCCAGCGAGGACGTCGGGCTCGCCGATCCGATCAGCCTCCTCGTCGCCAACGCCGCCGCCCATGCCGTCGAGTTCGTCGGCCTGCCCGAGGCGCAGCTCAACCTGGCCCAGGCGGCGGTCCACCTGGCCACGGCACCGAAGAGCAACCGGGCCGCGCTCGGCATCTGGAACGCTCGGGCGTACGTGCAGGAGCACCCCGCAGGCGAGGTGCCGATGGCGCTGCGCGACGCCCACTACAAAGGCGCCCGCTCGCTCGGGCACGGGTCCGGGTACG
>JANPGL010000602.1:0-5959 GCA_031423915.1 Actinomycetes bacterium
GGCCTCGCCGAGGATCTCGGCGCGCACCTCCGAGCGGGCGCGGTCGCGGGCCGAGCGAAGTGGCGTCGTCATCCCCTCATTGTGGCACAACGATCTTGTTTGTGAGCAGTGCTCTTGACACAGATCGGCCGAGGGTTTCTAATGATCTCAGACCAGATCGCTGATCTAGCCAGGAGAGAGCGCCATGACCACACCGAACCCCGCCACCACCACTCGCTACGTCGCGCCGGACGCGTTCACCCGCCGGGTCTTCAACCCGCTCATCGCCCGGCTGACCCGCCTCGGCCTCAGCGTGTGGGGCTCGCGCGTCCTCGAGGTCCGCGGTCGTACGAGCGGAGCCGTGCGCACGAACCCGGTGAACGTCCTCACGGTCGACGGCCGACGCTTCCTGGTGGCGCCCCGAGGCACCACCGAGTGGGTCCGCAACATCCGTGTCGCCGGCGAGGGACGGTTGCGGCTCGGCCGGCGGGTCGAGACGGTGACCGTCACCGAGCTTGCCGACGCCGCCAAGCCCGCCGTCCTGCGCCCCTACCTGAAGCGCTGGAAGTGGGAGGTCGGTCAGTTCTTCGACGGCGTCGGCCCCGACGCCAGCAACGACGAACTGCTGGCCATCGCCCCCGGCTACCCGGTGTTCGAACTCCGGTCGGTCGCCTGAGCCCGCGGGCCGGACCTGGCGTCAGATGCGCTCGAAGTACCGGCGCAGCTCCCAGTCGGTGACCGTGCGCTGGTAGGCCTGCCACTCCTGCTCGGCGAAGTTGAGCACGTGGTGGTGCACGTCGTCACCGAAGCACTCCCGGGCGACGGCCGAGCCTCGCCACAGCTCGATGGCCTCGGCCATCGTCGACGGGATGCGGGGCAGGTCGGTGGCCGTGTAGCCGTTGCCCTCGTACGGCGCCGGCGGCTCGATGCGGTGCTCGATGCCGTACAGCCCCGCGGCGATGGTGGCGGCGAATGCGTGGTGGCTGTTGATGTCGGCGCCCGGGATGCGGTTCTCGACGCGCAGCCCGTTGCCGTGACCCACCAGCCGGAACCCGAGGGTGCGGTTGTCGGTGCCCCACGCCACAGCGGTGGGCGCCCACGAACCGGGCTGGAACCGCTTGTAGCTGTTGACCGTGGGGGCGTACAGGAGGGCGAAGTCGCGCGCGGTGGCGATGAGCCCACCGAGGTACCAGCGGAACGTGTCGCTCATGTGGTGCGCGCCGTCACCGGGCATCAGGCTCTGCGACCCGTCGAGGGACCACAGCGACGAATGGATGTGGCCCGACGAACCCGTCTCATCGAAGCCGTACTTGGCCATGAACGTGGCCGCTTTGCCGTGCTGGAACGCGATCTCCTTCACGGCGTTCTTGAACACGGCGTTGGCGTCGGCCATCTCGACCGCCGCCTGGTAGGTGAGGTTCAGCTCGTGCTGGCCGCGACCCGCCTCGCCCTTGGAGAACTCGACGGGGAGTCCGGCGGCGGCCAGGCCGCGCCGGATGGCGCCCATCACGTCCTCCTCCTTCGTCGTCTGGAGGATGTGGTAGTCCTCGTAGTACAGGCCGTTGGGGGTGATGGCCTGGTAGTTCCGCTCGCGCAGCGCGTCGAAGTCGTCCTTGAAGAGGTAGAACTCGATCTCGCTGCCGATCATGGCGAGGTACCCGGCTTCGACGGCCTTGGCCACCTGGTCGCGCAGCATCTGGCGGGGCGACACGGCGATGGGCGCCCCCGTGTCGACGTCGACCAGGTCACACAGCACCAGGGCGGTGTGCGGGATCCACGGCAGGTAGCGGATCGTGGCGCCGTCGACGACTCCGCGCATGTCGCCGTAGCCCTTGTCGTAGCTGGCGAAGCGGAACCCCGTGAGGGGCTCGTTGTCGATGTCGCAGGCGATGAGGTAGTCGCAGTTCTCCGTGCCGTGCGCCGCCACCTCCTCCAGGTAGAAGTGGCCGTCGGTGCGCTTGCCGACAAGGCGGCCCTGGTGGTCGGGAAACACGACGAGGACGGTGTCGATGCCCCCGTTGCGGATGTCGTGCTCGAGCTGGCCGGGCGTGACGGTGCGGTTCGTCGACATGGGTCGCTCCCTCTTGTTGCTACTCGGGTGTCGTGTAGGCGGCGGTGATGCCACCGTCGATGATGAGCGACTGGCCTGTCATCCACGAGCTCTCGTCGCTGGCGAGGAACAGCGCGCCCCGGGCGATCTCGATCGGTTCACCGAACCGACCCATGGGGATGTGCACGAGTCGGCGGGCACGCTTGGCGTCGTCCGACAGGAACTTGGCCAGCAGCGGCGTGAGCACCGGGCCGGGGCACAGCGCGTTGCAGCGGATGCCCTGGCGGGCGTAGATCGTGGCGATCTCGCGTGTCATGGCCAGCACCGCACCCTTCGACGCCGTGTAGGCGATCTGCGGCGTGGCCGCGCCCATGTGGGCCACGAAGCTGGCCACGTTGACGATGGAGCCTCCACCCGAGGCGAGCATGGCGGGGATGGCGTGGCGGCAGCACCGGCCCACGCCGGTGACGTTCACGTCGAGCGTGACGCGCCAGGTCTCGTCGCTCGTGTTCGTGGGGCCGTCGTCGTCGCCCGGCGAGATGCCCGCGTTGTTGTACAGGATGTGCAGCCCGCCGAACGTCTCGACGGCGAAACCGACGGCGGCGGCGACGCTCTCGTCGTCGGTCACGTCGCAGCGGGCGTAAGCGGCGTCGCCACCGTCGGCCAGGATGGCGTCGATGGCCTCGTCGCCGTCGACGACGTCGGCCACGAGCACCCAGGCCCCCTCGGCGGCGAACAGCTGTGCAGCCACCAGACCCAGCCCGCTCGCCGCTCCCGTGATCAACGCCACCTTGCCGTCCAGCCGACCCATCTCGCCCCCACCGTCCCTCTCGTCTCGGCCCCACTGGCCCCGATCCGGCCCCACACCGGAAATGGTCTGATCCCGTACTCTAACGACCCCTGCGGGCCGAAGCCGACGGTGGGCGCGCCGGGGCGGCATCATGGGAGCAGTGGAGCTACCCGAGATCACCCCCGAGCGCATCGCCGCCGCCCGCGCCGCCGGCGCCGAACACGTGACGCACACCCCGATCATCGAGTCGGCCGCACTGTCGAGCCGCACGCGCGGCACCATCGTGCTCAAGGCCGAGAACCTGCAGCGCACCGGCAGCTTCAAGGTGCGGGGCGCGCTGGCCAAGATCGCCGAGCTGGGCGAGGGCGCCGCCGCCGGTGTCACCGCCGGTTCGGCCGGCAACCACGCCCAGGCCCTGGCGTTCGCGGCGTCGGTGCGGGACGTGCCGTGCGAGATCTTCGTGCCGAACGGCGCCTCGATCTCCAAGACCGAGGCCACCCGCTCGTACGGCGCGCGCGTCACGATGGTCGGCAGCTCCGTCGACGACGCCGTGGCCGCAGCCCGGCAGTTGGCCGAGTCCAGCGGGATGCACTTCTGCTCGCCGTTCGACGACCCCGCCATAATCGCCGGGCAGGCGGGCGTGGGCCTCGAGATCGCCCAGGACGTGCCCGACCTGCGGCGCGTCATCGTGCCGGTCGGTGGCGGGGGGCTGGCCAGCGGCGTGGCCATCGCGCTCAAGCGCCACGACCCGACCATCCGCATCATCGGAGTGCAGGTGGCCGCCTGCGCGCCCTACGCCAACCAGCCGGCCCTCGACGGGCCGATCACCACGCTGGCCGACGGCATCGCGGTGAAGCACCCCGGCGTGGTGACGCGCCCGCTGATCGAGCACTGGCTCGACGACCTGGTGGTGGTCGAGGAGGAAGCCGTGGCCGACGCCATGATGCTGCTCCTCGACCGGGCCAAGCTGTGCGTCGAGGGCGCCGGAGCGGTGGGCGTCGCCGCGCTGCTCACCGAGAAGGTGGCGCCGGCCCGCAACGGTGTCACCTGCGTGGTGCTGTCGGGTGGCAACGTCGACCTCGGCGTCCTGCCCGGGCTGCTGCGGCGGCACGAGACCCGCGCCGGCCGACGGCTCATCCTGTTCGCCCGCATCCCCGACCGACCGGGGGCCCTGGCCCGGCTCCTCACGCTGTTCGCGGAGCGCGGTGCGAACCTCATCGAGGTCGAGCACGTGCGCGAAGGCGTCGACCTCCACGTGCGCGAGACCGGCGTGACGGTGGTGCTCGAGGTGCGCGACCACGCCCACGCCGACGCCGTCGTGGGCGCGGCCAACGAGGCCGGCTACGAGGTCCACGAAGGCCTGCGCCCCTGACCGGCTCGCGCGGCATCGGTCCCGAGCCGAACCGGAGCCGCATCCGGGCCCGGCGCTACAGTCGGGGCTCCGCACCCAAGGAGTCATCCGCCATGAAGAACCGCACCCGAGTCGCCCTCGTCTCCGTCGCCGCCGGCCTGGTGCTGGTGGCCTGTGGGAGCTCCTCGGGCGGTGGCTCCGCAGCCACGTCGGCCGGCGCCGCCACGGTGGGCAAGGGTGACTGCGCCAAGGACAAGCTCGTCCTGAAGAAGAAGGGCGTGTTGACGGTCGCCACGGGCGAGCCGGTGTTCTCCCCGTGGATGGACGGCGACACGAACGATCCCACCACGGGCAAGGGCTTCGAGAGCGCGCTGGTCTACGAGCTGGCCACCACCATGGGCTTCACCAAGGCCGACGTCACCTGGGTCCGGACCGACTTCGACAAGGCCGTCGCCCCGGGGACCAAGGACTACGACTTCAACATCCAGCAGTACTCGATCACCGAGGACCGCAAGAAGGTGGTGTCGTTCTCCGACGGCTACTACGACGTGCAGCAGGCGCTCGTCGCCGCGGCCGACTCCAAGGCGGCGTCGGCCAAGTCGCTCGCCGACCTGAAGGACGCCAAGCTCGGCGCGGCCATCGGCACCACGAGCCTCGACTACATCGACAACGTCATCAAGCCGACCACCAAGGCCGCCGTGTTCGACGACAACGCCGCCGCCAAAGCCGCCTTCGACGCCAAGCAGGTCGACGGCATCGTGTTCGACCTCCCCACCGCCTACTTCATCACCGCGGTGGAGATCCCCGACTCCAAGATCGTCGGCATCCTGCCGAGCGGCGGCACGGTCGAGCAGCTCGGCATGATGTTCGAGCAGAACTCGAAGCTGGTGCCGTGCGTGAACGCCGCGCTGGCCGCCCTGAAGACGAGCAACAAGCTCGCCGACCTGCAGAAGCAGTGGCTGGCCCAGGGCGGCGCCATCCCGACGCTCACCAAGTAGCCGGCGATGCCGCCCCCGCCGCCGGTCGCCGCGCCGCGTTCGTCGCGGGCGTTGGGCGGCGTGCGGAGCGCGCTGCGCGAGGAAGGCGCCAAAGGCGCGGCGATCGCCGTGCTGTCCACGCTCTTGTTCCTGGCCGTCGTGTCGGTCCTCGTGCTCGCGTCGCCGAACTGGCCGAAGGTGCGGGGCCAGTTCTTCAGCGGGTCCGACTTCCGCAAGGCGTGGCCCGACGTGCTGTCGGGCTTCTGGAAGAACGTCGAGCTGTTCGCCGTCACCGTGGTCCTCATCCCGGTGTGCGCGCTCGTCCTGGCCGTCATGCGCAGCTTCCGCGGCCCGGCGTTCTTCCCGCTACGGCTCCTGGCGGTCATCTTCATCGACATCATGCGGGGCATCCCGCTCATCCTGCTGATCCTGCTCGTCGGCTTCGGGGTACCGGCGCTGCAGCTCACGGGGTTGCCGTCGGGCGCCATGTTCTGGGGCATCGTGGCGCTCACCATGTCGTACAGCGCGTACACGGCCGAGATCTACCGCTCGGGCATGGACGCCGTCCCCGAGAGCCAGCGCGCGTCGGCGCGCGCCATCGGCCTCACCCAGTGGCAGACGCTCCGGTTCGCCATCCTCCCCCAGGCCGTGCGCAACGTGGTGCCCGCCATCATGAACACCGTCGTCAGCCTGCAGAAGGACGTGGCTCTGGTCAGCGTGCTCGGCCTGCGCGAAGCGGTGCGAGAGGCGCAGATCTACACGTCGCGCACGTTCAACTACACGTCGTACGTGGCGGCCGCCGTGATGTTCCT
>JANPGL010000603.1:0-5493 GCA_031423915.1 Actinomycetes bacterium
GGTGGTGGCCTACGAGCTGGGTGATCGCACGGCGTTGCGACCGGTGCGTCTCTCCTGCATCGGGCTCGGCATGGCTGGCGTGGCGTTGCTGGTCGCTCACGACCTGGGCGACGGCGGCGTCCCGTGGGGGAGCGTGGCGCAGGTGCTGCTGGTGTGCGTCGGGTACGCCAGCGCGCCGTTCCTGGCCACCCGCAAGCTGGGCGGCGTCCCGACCCTCGGCGTCATCGCCGTGTCGCTGGCGTCGGTCGCCCTGGTGTATGCGCCGCTGGCGTGGCTGGCCCGGCCCGAGGTGGCGCCGCCGGCCAAGGCGTGGTGGGCCATCGTCGGTCTGGCGGTCGTGTGCACCGGCGTGGCGTTCGTGGTGTTCTTCGCGCTGATCAGCGCCATCGGGCCGGAGCGGGCCACGCTGATCACGTTCGTGAACCCGGCGGTGGCGGTGGTGCTGGGTGCGGTCGTGCTCGACGAGACGATCACGGGGGCGACCGTGGCCGGGTTCGCCCTGGTGCTGGCCGGGTGTGCGCTGGCGACCCGTCGGGCCGCGCCACAGCCGGTCCCGGCGCTCGCGGACGCCAGCTGAACAGGGCTCGTCGCTGCCGGTGCCAAGATGCGGCCCATGGCCGAACTGCGCATCCTCACCGAAGGTCTGAAGTTCCCCGAGGGTCCCGTGTGGATGCCCGACGGCACGGTGCTGGTCGGCGAGATCGCCACCGGCACGCTGACGCGGGTCCATCCCGACGGTCGCAAGGACACGGTCGCCCGCCTCGGCGGCGGGGTGAACGGCGTGGCGATCGGGCCCGACGGCGCCGCGTACGTGTGCAACAACGGTGGCAGCGAGCACGTGGAGGTGGCGAGCCGGGGCTGGCTGCTGCCCGGCGACCAGGCCGACGACTACCAGGGTGGGGGCATCCAGCGCGTCGACCTGGCGACCGGCCAGTGGAGCTGGCTCTATCGCCAGGTCGACAGTCATCAGCTGCGCGGTCCCAACGATCTCCAGTTCGACGGGCACGGCGGGTTCTGGTTCACCGATCACGGCAAGACGCGCGCCCGCGAGCGCGATCGCGGCGGGCTCTACTACGCCCAGGCCGACGGCTCGGCGGTGCGCGAGGTGCTGTTCCCCCTCGACGGCCCGAACGGCGTGGGCATCTCGCCCGACGGCGGGCAGGTGTACGTGGCCGAGACGTTCAGCGGCCGCCTGTGGGCCTGGGACGTCACGGCGCCCGGTCAGTTGGCGACCAAGCCCCACGGACGGGTGCACGGCGGCCGGCTGCTCGTCGGCCTGCCGGGCTACGACATGTTCGACAGCCTGGCCGTCGACGCCGCCGGCAACGTGTGCGTGGCCACCATCGGAGACCACAGCGGCATCACGGTGGTGGCACCCGACGGGTCCGGCTACGAGCACGTGCTCATGCCCGACCCGATCACCACGAACATCTGCTTCGGCGGGCCCGACCTGTGCACGGCGTACATCACGCTGTCGGCCACCGGTCGCCTGGCGGCCACCGAGTGGCCGCGACCGGGGTCGCCGCTCGCCCACTGAGGCCGGATCCGAGCCCCACCACGTGGACGCGCGGCGGCAGGGAACCGACGACTGACGGACACGAGCGGGGATGGACGCCAGGGCGTCGGCTCGCCTCAGCTGAGACGTGGCCGGGAGGACCAGAAATGACCGAGGTTTGACCTTGCGCGCGTCGTGCCGTTCACCTGCGGTGGTCTAGGTTCGGAACCGTATGGTTCCGAACGGTCAGGCCGACGCCGTCGTGGTCTCGTACGACGGGCGTCGTGCGCGTCGAGACCGCAACAACGAGGCGGTCATCCGCGCCTGTTGGGATTTCTTCGTCGAGGGCGACCTGCACCCTACGGCGCAGCAGGTCGCCGACCGCTCCGGGGTGTCCTTGCGGTCGGTGTTCCGGCATTTCCAGAACCTCGACGCACTGGTGCGGTGCGCCGTCGACTGGTTCCTCGAACACCACGTGGACCTGTTCGTCTTCGCCGAACCGGCCGAGGGAGCGTCGCTCGACGAACGCATCGATGCCTTGATCGACTACCGGATCCGGCTGTACCGCGAGGTCGGCCTGAAGATCCGCGCCGCTGTCTCGCGCGGGGTGACCGACCCCGAGATCGCCGTCAAGGTGGCCGCACACCGCACGTACGTCGAGGGGGTCGTCCGCTCGCTGTTCGAGCCCGAGTTGGCACGGTTGGGGGAGGACGAACGGCAGTTGGTCGTGGCCGCGGTGCACATGGTCGTGCAGTTCGAGGGCTGGGAGATGCTGGCGCTGCGGCACGGTCTGCGCGAGGAGCAGATCGTGTGCTTGTACCGAGCCGGGCTCCGGCTCGCCCTGGCCCAGCGCTGACCAAATCGACAGCAAAGATGGCAGATGTTCTGCCGGGTCGGCCTATCACTCGATCGCACGGTGATCTACGGTCGAGCACATGGCAGAAACGGGTGCTGCTGTCGTCGACGGGCCTGGGGCCGACGACGAGGCGGCCTACGACGGTCGACGCGCTCGTCGCGATCGCAACAACGAGTCGGTCATCCGGGCTTGCTGGGAGCTGTTCGCCGAGGGTGAGATGTACCCGAGCGCGCAGCAGGTGGCCGACCGCTCCGGTGTGTCGTTGCGGTCCGTGTTCCGGCACTTCCAGAACCTCGAGGCGTTGGTGGCCACTGCGGCCGCTGCGTACTACGACCGGCACACCACCGTGTACTCGCCGCCCCGGCCCGCCGCCGGCGCATCGCTGGACGAGCGCATCGAGGCGATGGTCGAGTACCGCCTGGCCATGTACCCGGTGACCGCCACGGTGAGCCGGGCCGCCGTCGCCCGCGCCCAGCGTGACCCGCAGCTGGCCGAGATCGTGCTCGGGTCCCGCCGCCGGGCGATCAAGGCGATCGAGGTGCTGTTCGCTCCCGAGCTGGCGGCGTGTCCGGCCGCCGACCGCGCCGCCATGGTGGCCGCCCTCCACACGGCCACGCTGTTCGAGACCTGGGACAACCTGGCCACCCTGCACGGTCTCGAGCGACACCAGCTGGCGTCGGTGCTCCGACGCTTCCTGCGCGCCGCGCTCGACGCCTGACGGCGCCCCTTCCGGGCGCGGTACCGTGACGCCATGGCGCGACACCGGTGGATCACGGAGATGGGCATGGGGGTCGACGTCCACGGGCGCGACTACACGAACGCGGCGCGCCGTGCGGTGTCGGATGCGCTTCGGCACTCCAGCCTCGGGTTCTTCGAGCCGGCCGGGAAGTCGCCTCACGACATGATCATCGAGGTGCGCATCGCGGGGGGCGACCTGGCGGCCGTGGACGTCGACGCCATAAGGGCCGAGGTCCCCTACGGCACGGTGACGGTGACCGTGGTGCAGGGCGGGCTCGACGTGCCGTCACCACGCGGCGACGACGCCATCGTCATCGCCAACGCCGCCATCCTCGTCAGCTTCGACGACGCCTGACGAGCTTCACCGGGTGGCGGTGGTCAGCCGCGGCGGCGTTCCCGACCGCCGTCCCGCGACCCGCCGCCGGGCGCGGCAAGATGAACGCGTGCGCCTCACCACCCGCCAGCTGAACCGCGCGCTGCTCGACCGCCAGCTGCTGTTGCACCGTCGGCCGCTCGACGTGCCCGGGGCCGTGCGCCGCATCCTGGCGCTACAGGCGCAGGAGCCGGCGTCGCCGTACCTGGCCCTGTGGAACCGCATCGACGGGTTCGACGCCGCCGACCTCGATCGGGCGTTCGGCGACGGCTCCGTCGTGAAGGCGTCGCTGTTGCGCATGACGCTGCACGTCGTCCACGCCGACGACCACCCGGTGGTGCACCGGGCCATGGTGGCGAACCTGCGGGCGTCCCGTCTCGGCGACCGTCGCTTCACCGACACCGGGCTGACGCGCGACCACGCCGACGAGGTCCTGCCCGAGCTGGTGGCGTTCGCATCCTCCCCGCGCACCTCCGCCGAGATCGAGGCCTGGCTCGAGGAGCGCCGGGGCGAGCGCGTCGAGCGCCTGTGGTGGGCGCTGCGCATGTTCTCGCCGCTGCATCACGTGCCGACCGGTGGCCCGTGGTCGTTCGGCGCCAAGGCCTCGTACGTGGCGGCGCAGGGCGCCGGCCCCGAGGCGCCCGACGAGGCCGTGCGCCACCTCATCCGGCGCTACCTCGGCGCGTTCGGACCGGCGTCGGCGCAGGACATCGCCATGTTCGCCACGCTGCGCAAGCCGCAGTACCAGCCGGCGTTGTCGTCGCTGGCGGGTGAGCTCGGCGTGTACGAAGGCCCCGACGGCACCGTGCTGTACGACCTGCCCGACGCCACGGTGCCCGACGAGGACACCCTCGCCCCGCCGCGCTTGCTCGGGATGTGGGACAGCTCGCTGCTCGCCCATGCCGACCGTCGCCGCGTCATCGCCGACGAGTACCGGCCGCACGTGATCCGCCGCAACGGCGACACCCTGCCGGCGCTGCTCGTCGACGGCGTGGTGGTCTGCGTGTGGCGCCCGGTCGAGGGCGGCATCGAGGCGACCGCGTTCCAGCGGCTCGACCGGGCGGCGTGGACGGGGCTGGAGGCCGAGGCCCGCGCCCTGCGGGTGTTCCTGGCCGACCGCGACCCGCGGGTCTACGCGCGCTACGGCCACTGGTGGACGAAAGGCGTGCCGAGCGTGGAGACTCGCGTCCTGCGGGGGTGAGCGGACGGCTGCTCGCCACCGGGCCGGTGCGCCCGTGCGAAGCTTCGTCGCATGCACGATGCGAAGGCCGACCTGCAGCAGTACCTGACCAAGGCGCGCGATGCGTTGCTGTGGAAGCTCGACGGCCTGTCGGAGTACGACGTCCGCCGTCCGCTGGTTCCGTCGGGTACGAACCTGCTGGGGATCGTGAAGCACGTCGGCAGCGTCGCCGTCGGCTACTTCGGCGAGACGTTCGGTCGACCCTTTCCCGAAGACGTGCCGTGGTTCGCCACCGACGCCCCACCCGCCAGCGACCTGTGGGCGACGGCCGACGAGACGCGTGAGGCCATCGTCGGCTTCTACCGGCGCGTGTGGATCTTCGCCGACGAGACGATCGCCGCCACGCCGATCGACGGCATCGGTCGCGTGCCGTGGTGGCCCGAGGGCGACGACGAGGTCACGCTGCATACGATCCTGGTGCACATGGTGGCGGAGGTGAACCGCCATGCCGGCCACGCCGACCTCGTGCGCGAGCTCATCGACGGCGCGGTCGGCTTGCGCGTCGACAACGACAACCTCGACGTGGGCGACGACGGCTGGCAGGCGCACCACGACCGGGTCGAGGCCGCCGCCCGGCGGGCGTCGGAGTCCTAGGTACCGGGTCGAGCGCGGCGTGGGTAGGATCCCGTCCGGTCCTGGTTCCACGATCGGGGCCGTCGGGGGACGACGATGAGCGCAGGTGGGACACCGATCCTTCCCGGCCGGCTGGGCCGGCCGGACATGCAGCTGAAGGACGATCCGCGCGCCGATCCGCGGATGATCGCGGCGATGGAGCCCATCGGCCTGTCGTC
>JANPGL010000604.1:0-3739 GCA_031423915.1 Actinomycetes bacterium
CGGCCAGGTCGGCCTTGGCGTCGAACACGAGCGTCGTGGCCGGGCGGCGCCTCCCGTCGTCGATCACGATGGGCTGGCGGATGCCGGCGATCACGTGGGCGTTCGTGACGACGATCTCGGGGGCGAGCACGACGCCCGACCCGTCGACGAGGCCGCCGCAGCCCTTGCTCTCGATCTTCACGGTCGCCGCCGCACCGGCCGACTGGGCGGCCGCCACCGATGCCGCCGTGGGCGGATCGACCGCAGGGGCCGGGCCCGGCTCGAGCCCGGCGAACACGCTGGGGACGCCCAGCGGGTCGATCAGGCGCCCGAGACGGGCCGTGATCGACGGCGCCGGCGGGAGCCGGTCGTCGAGCGCGGTGAGCACGGCCGAGCCCTGGATGGCGTCCGTGAGCCCGCCCATGCGGGCGGACGCCACCGACGTGAGGCCCATCCACAGCAAGGCCAGCGTCGCCACCATGGTGACGACGGCGCCGAGCACGGCGTCGAGCGGTCCGAGGTGGACGGCCTCCATGGCCTTGCCGAGCGAGCCGCCCAGTGCCCGGCCGAGGCCCGTGAACAGCGAGCCGAGCAGCACGAGCGTGCCGACGGTGATCATCAGCTTCGTCGAGGACGAACCCGCCAGCCCGGCGACGAGCGGTGCGACCCAGGCACCGACCAGAAGGCCCGACCAGAGGCCGGCCACGACGCCCAGCTGGACCGCTACGCCCTGCACGGCGCCCCACGCCGCGGTCGACAGCACGGCCAGCACGATGGCGACGTCGAGCAGGTTCACGTGGGGTTCCGCCGCCGACGCATGGTGCGCGCAGCGTATGACCCTGGAGGCCCGGGCGGGCGGTCAGCCGTCGTCGGACTCGATCAGGCGGCTGCCGTGGTCGTACGTGAGGTAGTTCCACGACCAGTTGACGAGCACGTTGACGCGGTTGCGGAACCCGATCAGGTACACGATGTGCAGCCCGAGCCACGCGGCCCACCCGATGGGACCCCACAACCGCAGCCCGATCGGGAACTCGGCCACCGCGGCGTGGCGGCCGATGGTGGCCATCGTGCCCTTGTCGCGGTAGCGGAACGCCTTCGGCGACCTGGTGGCCGCCAGCTCGCAGCAGATCGACCGGCCCACGTAGCGGCCGCCCTGGATGGCCACCTGGGCCAGCTGGGGGAGCACGCCCCCCTTGCCGTCGAGCGAGGCGCCGAGGTCGCCGATGACGTACACGTCGGGGTGGGTGGGCACGCGCAGCCGCTCGTCGACGACGATGCGACCGCCGCGCCCGAGCGGCAGCCCCGACGCGGCTGCCAGCGGCCCGGCCTTCACGCCGGCGGCCCAGATGATTGTGCCTGCGGCGATGCGTCGACCGTCGGCCAGCACCACCGCGCCCGCCTCGATGGACGACACCCCGGTGCCGAGCTGCAGGGTCACGCCCATCCGCTCGAGCGTGCGGGCGGCGCGCGAGGACAGCTTCGGCGCGAACGTGCCGAGCACCCGGTCGGTGGCCTCGACCAGGGTGATGCGGGCTCCGTCGACGTTCAGGCTCGGGAAGTCGCGCTTCAGCACGCGTGACAGGAGTTCCTGCAGCCCGCCCGCCAGCTCCACCCCCGTCGGCCCGCCGCCGACGATGGCGATGGCCAGCGCGCCCTCGGGGACCGTGCGGCCCGCCGCCACGTCGGACGCGGCTCGTTCGAAGCGGCGGAGGATCTCGGTGCGGATGCGCTCCGCGTCGCGCAGCGTCTTCATGCCCAGCGCGTTCGTGTCGGCCCCGGCGACCCCGAAGGTGTTCGTGACGGCGCCGGCCGCCAGCACGAGGCGGTCGTAGGCGAGCGTGGCGCCGTCGGCCAGGGTGAGCGTGCGGGCGCCGGGGTCGAGCGCGGTGACCCGGCCGAGCCGGAACGACACGTTGCCGAGCTTCCGCACGATGCCGCGCGTCGGGTAGGCGATGTCGTCGGCGTCGAGGCCGGCGATGGCCACCTGGTACAGCAGCGGCTGGAACAGGTGGAAGTTGTTGCCATCGACGAGCGTCACGTCGACCGGCGCCTTGCGCAGCGCCCTGGCCGCGTTCAACCCACCGAACCCGCCCCCGACGATCACCACGTGCGGCCGCTGGCTCATGCCCTCCAGGCTAGGGGCGTGGCGAAGGGCCCTTCCGGTGACGTCGGCCGCTCCGATCTGGTCGCCCGCGGCTTTGGGGAGTCGTGGCTACCGCTGAGGTGGCTCCGACTACCCAGACGTCTCGGACGATCGGAACACCTCGCCGTTGCCGTCGGGGCCGACGAGGCGGAGGTCGCGCCCGGTGATCGTGAACCTCACCGTGGTCTGGAACAAGGCGACCAGGATCGGCTCCTCGGCGTTGGCCGCCGGATCGGTCGGGCAGGGCGGTGTCGAGTGGGTGCGTGGGTCGAGTGTGAACGCGATCGTCCCGTCGTCCACGCGGTAGGTCCCGGCGAGCGCGCCGCAGCGTCCCTGATAGGCCCACCGACCGGTCGGCGAGAACGTCAGTTCCTGCTTCAGGCCGGCGTAGCCGAGCGCGATCTGCGGCGTGACGAACCCGTTGGTGATCCAGCGCGTGTCGGTGAGCGGTCGATCCTCGTCGAGTCGCAAGGTCATGGTGTCGCCGAGGATCACGAGCGTCGAACCCTCGAGCGCGAGGGTCGGGCTGTCGCGCTGGAACATCTGGAAGATCTGGTCTTCTTCGCTGCCCCGTTCGCAGCCGATCTTCGTGCGGGTCAGGTCGAGGGTCGTGAGTCGGCCGAGGGTGATGGACGCGCGCCCACCCCCGAAGTTGCAGCCGAAGCCGAGCCCGAGCGTGCCGTCGGCCTCGAGGCGGAAGCGCACGTTGCCCGCGGGTCCGGGGCCCTGGAACTGCCGGCCGGCGAGCACGTCGAGCGTGGCGGCGACGGCGGCGAGCGCAGTGGTCGGCTGGCAGACGTTCGTCGACGGCGGCGCCAGGCCGATGCTGGTGGTGGGCGAGGCCCGCGTGCCGTCGCTCTCGTGGAGCTCGGCGTCGTAGCCCTCCGCGACGAGCAGGATGTTCGAGCCGGCGATCGTGATGCGCGGGGTGCCGAGGAGCAGCGCCATGACCTCGTTCTCACCGGGGCAGCCCACGGCGCTCGTCTCGACGTCGGTGAGGAGCAGTCGATCGTCGACGATCGTCGCCGTCGCCTGCCCGTCGTTGCACACGGTGCGCAGGCGTACCCGGTCGCCGAACGTGAGCGTGGGCGTACGTCCGAGCGGCACCGCCATGGCGTCGTGGCGCAGCACGGTGATCTCGAACGTGCGGTCGCGCAGCTCGTCGATCGTGGGCGCGTGCGCACCGGCGATCGTCGTCGTCGGCGACGTGATGGCGCTCGTCGGCGTGACCACGGCGTCGGGGTCACCTTGGCGGGTGAACGTGGTGTCGTCGCCGAGCCGCAACGAGCCACAGCGGAACGTCGAGCCGCGCATCAGCAGTCCGCGGCAGTCGTCGAGGTGCACCGCCGGCCTGCTGCCGAGCAGCGTCAGCAGCGCGGCGACGGACTCGTTGGTCCCGGCGTCGGCGCACCCGCCCTCGGGGCTCGTCAGCGGCTCGCCGAGGACGAGCGCGCCGCCTGTCACCCGGTAGCCGCGGCTCACGAACACCCCGCACGGACCCTGCAGGGTCACCGCGCCGTCGGCACCCGGTAGGAACGTGAGCGACGCGAATGCGACCCCTCGCCATGCGCCGGCGAGCTGGTCCTCGATGCCGTCGTCGGTGGTCACCGCGAAGCC
>JANPGL010000605.1:0-24598 GCA_031423915.1 Actinomycetes bacterium
GACCTGCGGGCGGCCACGCCGCTGACGATCCGGGTCGACCTCGAGGCGCTGCGGGGCATCAACGACCGTCTCGACCTCGACGAGGTGGCGGCCATCTACCTGCCGCTCACCCGGTTGGTGAACCTGTACGTGTCGGCCACCCAGAACCTGCACCGGGTCTCGTCGACGTTCCTCGGCACCGTCTCCCCCAAGGTCCCGTACGTGATCGGCATCGCCGGTTCGGTGGCCGTCGGCAAGTCGACGTTCGCACGCGTGATGCAGGCGCTGCTGTCGCGCTGGCCCGACCACCCCCGCGTCGACCTGGTGACCACTGACGGCTTCCTGTACCCGAACGCCGAGCTGAACGCCCGCGGCATCATGAACCGCAAGGGGTTCCCCGAGAGCTACGACACCCGGGCGCTGCTGCGGTTCATGCGGGACCTGAAGTCGGGCGTGGCCGAGGTCGATGCCCCGGTGTACAGCCACGTGAACTACGACATCGTCGACGACGAGGTCGTGCACGTGCGCCAGCCCGACATCGTGATCCTCGAGGGGATCAACGTGCTGCAGGTCTCGACCGAGGGCAACGAGTTCGTGTCCGACTACTTCGACTTCTCGATCTACGTCGACGCCGACGAGGCCGACATCGAGTCGTGGTTCCTGGCCCGTTTCCGCACGCTGCGCGAGACGGTGTTCCGCAACCCCGACTCGTTCTTCAGCGTGTACGCCGACATGAGCGACACCGAAGCGATGGCCTTCGCCCACGACGTGTGGGTCGGCATCAACGGCAAGAATCTGCGCGAGAACATCGCGCCGACGCGCGAACGGGCCTCGCTCATCCTGCGCAAGGGCGCCGACCACCTCGTCCAGTCGGTGGCCCTTCGCAAGATCTGAGGCCGCAAGATCTGACGGCGGCCCAGCGGGCGGCCCGGGCCGGGTGCCCCACTAGGGTGGCCGGCCATGGGGACCACGATCACGCTCACCTCCGCCGACGGTTTCGAGCTCTCGGCGTACCAGGCCACACCCACCGGCACGCCCAAAGGAGGCGTGGTGGTGATCCAGGAGATCTTCGGCGTCAACAGCCACATCCGCTCGGTGGCCGACCGCTACGCGGCGGCCGGCTACCTGGCCATCGCGCCCGGCTTGTTCGACCGCATCCGGCCCGGCATCGAGCTGGGCTACGAGGAATCCGACATCGCCGAGGGCATCGACCTGGCCCGCGGGAAGACCGACATGGGCAACGCCGTGGCCGACGTGCGAGCCGCTGCGGCCGTGGCGGCGTCGGCCGGCAGGGTCGGCGTGGTCGGCTACTGCTGGGGCGGCCTGCTCACTGCCGTGTCGGCCATCCAGTCCGCCGATCTGTTCTCGGCCGCCGCGTCGTACTACGGCGGTGGCACCCCGACGCTGGCCGACCAGACGCCCGTGGTGCCCCTGCTCATGCACTACGGCGAGCAGGACCACGCCATCCCGCTCGACGAGGTCCGCAAGCTCGAGGCGGCCTGGCCCGGTGTGACGTTCCACATCTACCCGGCCCAGCACGGCTTCAACTGCGACCAGCGCGGCAGCTACGACGCCGCCGCGGCCGCGCTGGCCGAGGAGCGGACGCTGGCGTTCTTCGCGGAGCACCTCGCCCCCTGACGCCCTGGCCGACCGGATTCGTCCGGCAGCCCTTTAGGGACCGACTCCGACGACCGAAAGAACAGCGGCGGCGCCCGCCGCACGACGTTCACGAGGTCGTCCATGTTCACGCAACGCCACACCCGACGCGGCTTCCTTGGCCTCACCGGCCTCACCGCCATGAGCGCCGTCCTCGCCGCCTGCGGCGGAGGCGGATCGGCCGCGGCCACCGAGGAAGCGGTCGAGACCCCCGAGGAGGCGCTGATGCGCCTCGTCGAGGGCAACATCCGGTACGCCGCCGACAAGAACACGACGATCAACGAGGGCAAGGATCGGCGCGCCAAGCTGGTCAAGCGCCAGCGCCCGTTCGCCACCGTGTTCTCCTGCGTCGACTCGCGGGTCCCCCCGGAGCTCGTGTTCGACCGCGGTCTCGGCGACCTCTTCGTGATCCGCACCGCCGGCGAGGTCATCGACCAGGCGGTGCTGGGTTCCATCGAGTACGGCATCGCCGAGCTCGAGATCCCCCTCCTGGTCGTCATGGGCCACTCCGCCTGCGGTGCCATCAAGGCCACCGTGGCCTCCATCGCCACCGGTGAGGTGCCCGAGGCCGAGATCGCCTACCTGGTCGACTCGCTCTCGCCCGCCGTGGCCAAGGCCAAGGAAGAGCTGAAGCCGGTCGCCAAGAAGACGACCAAGAAGAAGACCGCCGCCACGACCACCACGGTGGCCGAGGGCGAAGCGGCGGCCCCCGCCGAGGGCGAGAGCAAGGGTGCCACCACCACGGTGGCCGAGGCGGTCGACCCGAACGCGGAGCTGATCGCCCACGCCATCAAGGCCAACGTCGAGCTGGTCATCGAGCGCCTCAAGGAGGTGCCGATCCTGGCCGAGAAGATCAAGAAGGACCGTCTGATGATCGTGGGTGGCGTCTACGACCTCGAGAGCGGCGACACCGACATCTCCATCGGCGTGCCCGAGGAGCTCATGGCCGAGATCACCAAGCTCAAGGAGAAGGCCGCCCCCAAGAAGGAGGCCGCCGCCGGGGCCGAGGGCGCGTCGACCACAGCCGAGGGTGGCGCCACCACCACCGCCGCCAAGCACTGACGTCCGGTCCGGCCGACCTGGGGTCAGCCCCAGGCGGTCTCGGCCAGCAACACGCACGTGCCGCAGCCGATGCAGTCGCCCGACCCGACGACCGTGCCGTCGACGCGCACCGCCCGCAGGCAGCACTGCCCCGTGGGCGTGTCGTAGCGGCGCGGCGCGGCAGGTGCCGGCGCGGGGGTTACCGACGTGAGCCGATCGGACGGATCGGGTGCGGCCCAGCCCGCGGTTCCCATGTGACCGACCATACGGCGTGACGACGGGCACCGGGATCCGCCGTACGGCGGCGGACCGTGGGACCACCGGCCCCCCGGCGGGTGCCGATCGGCCGGGTCGCTTCCCACTCAGTGGGCGCGACCATGACGAACGGCTGCACCGCCACCGCGTCACGTGCGGCCGGAGAGGCCCCCGATGAGCAGCCACGTCGTCACCGAAGCGTTCGTCACCGTCGACGGCAACGAGGCCGCCGGTCGCGTCGCCCACAAGGTGAGCGAGGTCATCGCCATCTACCCCATCACGCCGGCCTCCGCGATGGGTGAGCTGGCCGATGCCTGGTCGGCCGCCGGCGAGACGAACGTGTGGGGCGGCGTGCCCGACGTGATCGAGATGCAGAGCGAGGCGGGCGCCGCCGGCACCCTGCACGGGGCGTTGCAGGCCGGGTCGCTGGCCACCACGTTCACCGCGTCGCAGGGGCTCCTGCTCATGCTGCCCAACATGTTCAAGATCGCCGGCGAGCTGACGCCCGCCGTCATCCACGTGGCGGCGCGCACCATCGCCACCCACGCGCTGTCGATCTTCGGCGACCACAGCGACGTGATGGCCGCCCGCACCACGGGCTTCGCCCTGCTGTCGTCGGCCGACGTGCAGGAGGCGCAGGACCTGGCGCTCGTCGCCCACGCCGCCACGCTGCGGGCCCGCATCCCGTTCCTCCACTTCTTCGACGGCTTCCGCACCTCCCACGAGGTGGCCAAGATCCGCCAGGTCACCGACGAGACGATCCGGGCGATGATCGACGACGAGGCGGTGACGCGCCACCGCGAGCGGGCGCTGCACCCCTCGCACCCGGTGTTGCGCGGCACCGCCCAGAACCCCGACGTGTTCTTCCAGGCTCGCGAGGCGTCGAACCCGTGGTACCTGGCGGTGCCCGGTCTCGTCGAGACGGAGATGGAGCGCTTCGCCGCGCTGACTGGGCGCCGCTACCACCTGTTCGACTACGTCGGTGCGCCCGACGCCGACCGGGTGATCGTGCTGATGGGCTCGGGCTCCGGACCCGTGCGCGAAGTCGTCGAGCGGCTGAACGCGCAGGGGGAGAAGGTCGGCGTCGTCGTCGTCCACCTGTACCGACCGTTCGACGTGTCGTCGTTCGTGGCGGCCCTGCCCGATGCGGTGCGCTCGATCGCCGTGCTCGACCGCACGAAGGAGCCGGGCGCCGTGGGCGACCCGCTCTACACCGACGTCGTCACGGCGCTCGCCGAGACCCGACCCGACCGGATGCCTATCGTCGTCGGCGCCCGCTACGGCCTGTCGTCCAAGGAGTTCACGCCGGCCATGGTGCTGTCGGTGTTCGACGAGCTCCGGGCCGCCCGGCCCCGCAACCACACCACGATCGGCATCGTCGACGACGTCACCCACTCGAGCCTGCCGTGGGACGAGGCCCGCTGGCACGAGCCCGCCGAGGTGGTGCGCGCCGTGTTCTACGGGCTCGGCGCCGACGGCACCGTGGGGGCCAACAAGAACTCGGTGAAGATCATCGGCGACTTCACCGACCTGTACGCCCAGGGGTACTTCGTCTACGACTCGAAGAAGTCGGGCTCGATGACGACGTCTCACCTGCGCTTCGGGCCCGACGTCATCCGTTCGACCTACCTGATCCGCGAAGCCAGCTTCGTGGCCTGCCACCAGTTCGGTTTCCTCGACCGCGTCGACGTGCTGCGCGAGGCCGGCGAAGGCGCCACGTTCCTGCTCAACAGCCCGTTCGAGGCCGACCAGGTGTGGGACGAGCTGCCGGCCGAGGTGCAACGGACCATCATCGACCGCAAGCTGCGGTTCTACGTGGTCGACGGGGCCCGCGTCGCCCGCGAGGCCGGCCTGGGCGGGCGCATCAACACCGTCCTGCAGACCTGCTTCTTCGCCCTGTCGGGCGTGCTGCCGCGCGACGAGGCCATCGACGCCATCAAGCACGCCATCGAGAAGTCGTACGGCAAGCGCGGCGACGTCGTGCTGCAGCGCAACTACGACGCGGTCGACGCCTCGCTCGCCGCGCTGCACGACGTGGCGGTGCCCGCCACCGTGACCAGCACCCGTCACGTCGCAGGCCTGGTGCTCGACGGCGCGTCGGACTTCGTGCAGCGCGTCACCGCCCGCATCCTGGCCGGCGAGGGCGACCTGCTGCCGGTGAGCGCGCTCCCCATCGACGGCACGTTCCCCACCGGCACGGCCCGATGGGAGAAGCGCTCGATCGCCGCCGAGATCCCCGTCTGGGACCCGTCGATCTGCATCGACTGCGGCCGGTGCGCGCTCGTGTGCCCGCACGCGGCGATCCGCATGAAGGTCTACGAGCCCGATGCGCTGGCCGGTGCGCCCGACGGCTTCCTCAGCAAGGCGTGGGGCGACAAGGAGCACCGCGGCAAGACGATGACCATCCAGGTGGCGCCCGACGACTGCACCGGCTGTGGCGTGTGCGTGAGCATCTGCCCGGCCAAGAGCAAGTCGGAGGTGAAGCACAAGGCCATCGACATGGCGCCCATGGACGACCACCTCGACCGCGAGCGCGTCTCGCTCGACTTCTTCCTGGCCCTGCCCGAGGCTGACCGGCGCACGCTGAAGCTCGACACCATCAAGGGATCGCAGCTGGCCCAGCCGCTGTTCGAGTTCTCGGGCGCCTGCAGTGGATGCGGCGAGACGCCGTACGTGAAGCTCCTCAGCCAGCTCTTCGGCGACCACCTGGTGGTGGCGAACGCCACGGGCTGCTCGTCGATCTACGGCGGCAACCTGCCGACCACGCCGTGGACGGTCGACGCCCAGGGCCACGGCCCCGCGTGGGCCAACTCGCTGTTCGAGGACAACGCCGAGTTCGGGCTCGGCCTGCGGCTGGCGCTCGACAACCACACGGGAGAAGCCGAGCGGCTGCTGGCCGCGCTGGCGACCGACCCGGCCGTGGCGCCCATCGCCGCCGAGATCCTGGGCGCCGACCAGTCGACCGAGGCCGGCGAGGCCGGCCTGATCGACCAGCGCGAGCGGGTCGCCCGCCTGCGGTCGGTGCTCGCCGGGCTCGCGGCGCCCGAAGCGAAACGGCTGGCCGCCATCGCCGAGCACCTGGTGCGCAGCGCCGTGTGGATCGTGGGCGGCGACGGCTGGGCCTACGACATCGGCTTCGGCGGGCTCGACCACGTGCTGGCCACCGGCCGCGACGTGAACGTCCTGGTGCTCGACACCGAGGTGTACTCGAACACGGGCGGCCAGACGTCGAAAGCGACGCCCCGCGGCGCGGTGGCCAAGTTCTCGGCCAGCGGCAAGACCACGGGCAAGAAGGACCTCGGCCAGATCGCCATGGCCTACGGCAACGTGTACGTGGCCCAGGTGGCGATGGGCGCCAACATGACGCAGGTCGTGCGCGCCTTCACCGAGGCGGCCGCCCACCCCGGGCCGTCGCTCGTCATCGCCTACAGCCCGTGCATCGCCCACGGCATCGACATGGCCGACCAGATGAACCACCAGAAGATGGCCACCGACTCGGGCTACTGGCCCCTGTACCGCTTCGATCCGAGCGCGGACGCCGCCGACGGGCACGGGTTCTCGCTCGACTCGGGCAAGCCGAAGATCGCCTTCCGCGAGTTCGCCACCAGCGAGGCGAGGTTCGGGATGCTCACCCGCACCCAACCCGACGTGTCGAACGCGCTGCTGGCCCAGGCCCAGCACGACATCGACAACCGGTGGCAGCTGTACGAGCAGATGGTGGGCGTGCACCGCACCGCCACCGACACCGAGACCGACACCGCCACGGAGGGGGACGAGTCATGACCGCCGATCTGCACACCGACTACCTCGGCCTGAAGCTGGCCCACCCGATCGTGGCGTCGGCGTCGACGCTCACCGGCGACCTCGACCGTCTCGTGGCGCTCGAGGAGGCCGGCGCGGCGGCCGTGGTGCTGCCCTCGTTGTACGAGGAGCAGATCGAGGACGAGGCCATGGCGCTGCACCACGCGCTCGACTTCGGGGCCGAGCTGTCGCCCGAGGCGACCTCGGGCTACTTCCCGGAGCCGCCCGGGTGGGAATCCGGCCCCGACGCCCACCTGGCGCTCGTGCGTCAGGCCAAGAACGTGCTGCGCATCCCCGTGATCGCCTCGCTCAACGGCACCACGGCGGGCGGGTGGACGCGCTACGCCAAGCTGCTGGCCGACTTCGGCGCCGACGCGCTGGAGCTGAACGTCTACCTCATCGCGGCGGACCCCGACCTGAGCGGCGCCGACGTGGAGGACCAGTACCTGCGCCTCGTCAACGCCGTGCGCAACGCCGTCGACCTGCCCCTGGCGGTGAAGGTCGGCCCGTACTTCTCGTCGATGGCCCACATGGCCCGGCGCCTCGTCGACGCCGGGGCCGACGCGCTCGTGCTGTTCAACCGCTTCTACCAACCCGACATCGACCTCGACGAGCTGACGGTTGCCCCGAACCTGGTGCTGTCGACCTCGACCGAGATGCGCCTCGTGCTGCGTTGGATGGCGCTGCTGCGCGGCCGCGTCGACGCCCAGCTCGCCGCCACGACGGGCGTGCAACAGGCGACCGACGCGGTGAAGCTGATCCTGTCGGGCGCCGACGTGGTGATGGTGGCGTCCGCGCTGCTCCGCCACGGCCCCGAGTACATCGGCACGCTTCGCAACGGCCTGCAGCACTGGTTCGACGAGCGCGACTACACGGGCCTCGACCAGGCCCGCGGCAGCCTCAGCCAGCGCTCGTCCCCCGACCCGGGCGCGTTCGAGCGCGCCAACTACCGCCGGGCCCTCACGACGTACACCCCCGACCTGCGCTGACGGCCGGCCGGGACCTTCTCGGTGTCTCTGGAGACACCTGTGTCTCTAGCCGCACCGAGAACCACCGGACCGGTCTCCGAGGGCCAGCACGATGACGGCCAGCGGCACCGCCAGCGCGGCGCAGGCCACGAGCGCCACGGTCAACGACGTGCGATCGGCCAGCCAGCCGACGCCGGCGGGCACCAGCACCGCCGGCGTCGCCAGCACGCCCACCACGGTCGACACGGTGCCCGACCGCCCGGGCTCGAGCGACAGCGCGCGATGGTGCACCCGCGCCCAGGCCACGGCCGTGCCGAACCCGAACGCCAGCATCCCGGCCGCCTGGACCGCCGGCCACGGCGGGGCGGCGGCGACCACCGCTCCCGCCACGAGCGCCGCGGCTGCGCCCCGCACGAGCGGCGGCCTCAAACCGAGGCGGCCGACCATCGCCGCGCCGGTCACGCCCCCGATCACCAACGTGACCGCCAGCGCCTGCGCCGACGCGCCGATGTGCCGCTCGGTCAGCCGGGCGACGGCGAAACCGAGGAACGCCTCGTCGAGCGGGATCATCAGCAGCTCGGCCCCCGCCAGCAGCATCACGTCGCGCGAGCGGGCCAGGCGCCAGGCGTCGTGCCACAGCGACGGTTCGTCGTCGGCCGGTGGCGCCGGTGTCGGGTGCTCGACGAACGCCAGCAGCACGCCGTAGGCGGCGATCACCGCCGCGGTCACGGCGAACGCGCCCCGCCAGCCCAACCAGGTGGCGGCGCCGAGCGCCAGCACTGCCGGGCCGAGCAGGTCGCCGCACCAGGTCACCAGGTGCTGCCGGCCGAGCAGGCGGTCGAGCCCCTCGGGGTGCAGTTCGGCGAGCGACGTCTCGAGCGGTTGGATCATGAGGTCGCTCGCCCCGCCCATCACGGTCGACGCCAGCGCCAGCAGCACGAACGGCGCCCCGCTGGCGTACACGAGCAGGCCGCCGGCCAGGAGCGCGCAGCCGCCGGCCGAGAGCAGGCGGCGGTAGCCGCGGTCGGCGAGGGCGACGAGTGGACTGCCGACCAGGCCTCCGATCGTCAACAGCGCCAGGAGCCAGCCGGCCTGGGCGTACGACACGCCGAGGTCGCGGCGCAGATCGCCGATGGCACCGGCGGGCAGGTAGGACCACCACTCGTCGACCACACGGACGACGAGCACGGCGCGCACGACGCCCGCCGGCAGGCGGACGAGCGCGCGGAGCGACGGACGGGAGACGCGTGACATGGAAACCTCCGGAGACGGTGGACGGGTCGGATGGCGACTCGTCCGCCGGGAGGCGATCGGGCTCGGGCGCGGTCAGCAGGTCATGGTCGTCGACGCACGGGTGGCAGCCTACGACGCGCGCCCGGCGGGTTCGTCGCCCTTTCGGGTGGCGGCGGCCGTCGTCAGGAACGCAAGGTTTGGCGCCGATGGAGGCAGCAAATTCTCGCCTCCATGGATCTCCGCGTGGGCAACAGCTTCACTTTCGACGTCCCCGTCACGACGCACGCCGTCGTCATCGTCGAGCCGAACCTCAGCGAAGCCGAGCGTGTCGTCGAGAGTCGGTTCGGGATCGAGCCGCACGAGCCCGCGTCGACGTTCGTCGACGGCTACGGGAACCGGTGCCGTCGGCTCACGATGGAGGCCGGCACGGTGCGTCTGTGGTTCGACGCGACCGTGACGGTGGACCCGACGCCCGACCCGGTCGACGAGGCCGCCGAAGCCTGGACGCCGGCCGCGTTGCCCGACGACACGCTCCCGTACCTGCTGCCCAGCCGCTACTGCGAATCCGACCTGCTGGCCCCCATGGCGGCGTCCACGTTCGGCCACATCCCGAGCGGCTGGGGTCAGGTGCAGGCGATCAGCGACTGGGTCCACGACCACCTGACGTTCGGCTACGAGAACGCCTCGGTTCACCACACGGCGGCCTCGGTGCTGCGCGACGGGCGCGGCGTGTGCCGTGACTTCACCCATGCCGGCATCGCCCTGTGCCGCGCTCTGAACGTCCCCGCCCGGTACGTGTGTGGCTACCTCCCCGACATCGGGGTGCCCGACCCGGGCACCCCGATGGACTTCTGCGCCTGGATGGAGGTCTACCTGGGCGATCGCTGGCACACCTTCGACCCGCGCAACAACCAGCGCCGCATCGGGCGCGTCGTGGTGGGCCGCGGCCGCGACGCCGCCGACGTGGCCATGGTCACCACCTTCGGTCAGATCTGGTTGCGTGACCTGACCGTGTGGGCCCACGAACTGGAGTCGGTCGAGGCTCGAACCGGCTGACGCCAACCGCCCTTGACCTTCCTTCGTCTGCGTCGGTCGTGTAAGAAGCACCCTGTCCGAGAGTCACCCAGGGCGGGGTGTCCGACCAGAGGCATGGGAGGTGGACGTGCGGCGTGGCGCGTCAGGGCTGGGCATCGTGGTCGTCCTGTTGGCCGGTTCGGTCGGCCAGACCGCTGCGGCCGGGGTGCGGCTCCCGCGGCCGGTCCGGTCGGTCATCGCCCGGCCGGTACTGCACACCGACGCGGCCATCGCCGAGGGCGAACGGCAGATCGCCGCCGCCGTCGCCGACAAACGGAGCCGCACGGGCGTCGAGCACAAGCTCTCCGCCGACCTGCTCACCAGGCGCGAGGCGGCGGCGGCGACGGCCGCCCGCTCGCTGCCGGCCGACCGAACGGACGCCGACCTCGTGACCGTCGACGTGACCGCCACCGTCGACGGAACGCTCGACGCGGGCCTCGCCCGGGTGGGCGCCCGTCTCGTGGGCCGCTACCCCCAGTACGACTCGGTCCGGGTGGAACTGCCCTCGATGCGTCTCGACGACCTGGCCTCGCTCCCCGGCGTCCGCCGGGTGCTGCCCGCCCAGGTGCCCGACCACCAGAGCGACATCGCCCTGCCGCGCGGCGTGCGACTGCTCAAGTCCGGCACGGCGGGCTCCGAGGGCGAATCGGCGCACCTCGTCGGGCCCGACACCAACCCGCTCGCCGCTCGAGTCGCGTTCAACGTCGACGGAACCGGCGTGAAGACCTGCGTCCTGTCCGACGGCGTCGACGGCCTCGCTGCCTCGAAGCTGGCGAACGAGGTGCCGGCCGCCGTCGACGTGCTCGCCGGCCAGGCCGGGACGGGGTCCGAGGGCCTGGCCATGCTCGAACTGATCCACGACCTGGCCCCGGGCGCGCCGCTGGGCTTCGCCACCGGGTTCGAGGGTGCGGCGTCGATGGCGCAGAACATCCTGCTGCTCGCCGACGCCGGGTGCCGGGTCATCGTCGACGACCTCACCTATGCGCTCGAGTCGGCCTTCCAGGACGACATCATCTCCCAATCCGTGAACGCGGTGACCGCCCGCGGCGTCGTCTACCTGTCGTCGGCCGGCAACTCGGGCAACGCCGCGGGCGGCACGTCGGGCACGTGGGAGGGCGACTTCGTGGCCGGCCCCAGCAACACGGCCGGCACGTTCCACGACTTCGTGCCCGCCGACCCCAACCGTCTGTTCGACCGCGTCCAGAACGCGACCGGACGCGTCCTCACCTTGTCGTGGCCGAACCCGATCGGCGGTGCCACCAGCGACTACGACCTGTACGTCCTCGACATCGCCGGCAACGTCATCGCCCGCTCCACCGACACGCAGTCCATGACGCATGAGCCGATCGAGGCCGTCACCGTGCCGGGCGGCGCCTACGCCATCGCCGTGACCCTGTTCGAGGGTCCGGCCACGGCGTTCCGCCTGCGCCTGGCGCGCGGCAACCTCGAGTTCGCCACGACCGGCGCGACGTTCGGGCACAACGCGGCCCTGAACACGGTCTCGGTGGGCGCCACGCCCGCCGCCGCCGCGCAGCAGGGCGGTGGTCCGGCCGGGCCCGCGGCGGGGCAGCCGTTCACCAGCCGCAATCGGCCGGAGCTGTTCAGCTCCGACGGGCCCCGCCGCGTTTACTTCTCGCCCACCGGCACGCCATACACGCCCGGGAACTCGTCGGGGGCCGGCGGCGTGGCGCTCCACAAGCCCGACGTCCTGGCGGCCGACGGCACGAGCACGAGCCTGCCCCAGTTCACCCCGTTCTTCGGCACGTCGGCCGCCGCGCCCCACGCCGCCGCCATCACGGCCCTGCTGCGCCAGCTCCGACCAGCGGCGACGCGGGACCAGGTGGTCGGCGCGTTGCGGACCGGCAGCATCGATCTCGACTCCCCCGGCTACAACCCGGACACGGGCTACGGCATCCTGATGGCCAACCCGGCGCTGCAGGCCCTCGTCGACGCCACGGCGGCACCCGTCGTGCCGGTCCCGAAGGTGCCCGACTTCGTGCCGCTGGCACCCCAGCGCGTGTTGGAGACCCGCAGCGACGTCGGGGGCCAGGTCGGCTACACCGGGCCCAAGCCCGGGGCCGGTCAGGTGATCGAACTGCAGATCGTCGGCGCCGGCAGCCCGCCCATCCCGGGCGACGCCATCGCCGTCGCGCTGAACGTGACGGGCACCGGCGTCGCCGCCAACGGCTTCGTCACCGTGTACCCGTGCGGGGCGGGGCGGCCCACGGCCAGCAACCTGAACCTGACCACCAACGACACGAGGGCCAACATGGTCGTGTCGAAGATCGGCGACGGCGGCAGGGTGTGCCTGTTCACGCTCAACCCGACGAACCTGATCGCCGACATCGCCGGCTACATGCCCGGCGGGTCGCCGTACCAGCCCGTCGTGCCCGAGCGCCTGCTCGAGACACGGGCCGCCGGTCAGACCGGCTACACCGGCGCCAAACCCGCTCCCGGCCAGACCATCGAGCTGCAGGTCACCGGCGCCGGCGCCACGAAGGTGCCGCCCGACGCCGAGGCGGTCGTCCTGAACGTCACGGCCACCGAGGCGACCAACGCCGGTTTCGTGACCGTGTACCCGTGCGGCATCGCCCGCCCGAACTCCAGCAACCTGAACCTGGCGATCGGGGTGACGGCCGCCAACCTCGTCGTGTCGAAGATCGGCGTCGGCGGCAAGGTCTGCCTGTTCACGCAGTGGGGCGGTCATCTTCTGGCCGACGTGGCCGGCTACCACCCGGCGGGCGCCTCGTACGAGGCGATCGACCCGGTGCGTGTCCTCGACACGCGCCTCGGTGTGGGGGCCGCCGGCCCGCCGTCGGTCGGACGTGTCGTGCCGCTCACCCTGCGCGGCACGAACGGCGTGCCGGCCACCGCCACCAGCGTCGTGCTGAACGTGACCGCCACCGACGTGGCCGCCGACGGGTTCGTGACCGTGTGGCCGTGCGCCGAGGCCCGCCCGACGGCCAGCAACGTGAACGTGCCGCGCAACGACACGAGGCCGAACCTGGTGTTCGCCAAGGTCGACGCGGCCGGCCAGGTGTGCCTGTTCACGCAGCAGCCGATGGCGCTCGTGGCCGATCTGGTGGGCTGGTACCCGTAGCGGGGTCGGTGGCGTGCGGCCGTGCGGTCCACCCGCCGCTACCGTGCCCTGCCGTACCAGAGGGGGCACGAGATGAAGTTCGGTCTGTCGTTCGCCAGCGCCGTGGGCACCGATCCCACGTCCGCGCTCGAGATCTGCCGCGTGGCCGAGGCTGTCGGCTTCGAGTCGGTGTGGGGCGGGGAGCACGTGATCCTCCCTACGACCATCGAGTCGCGCTACCCGTACACGGCCGACGGGAAGATCCCCGCGGTGCCCGAGACCGAGATCGTCGACCCGCTGATCTGGCTGGCCTACGTGGCCGCCGCCGCGCCGACGCTGCGGCTCGGCACCTGCATCCTGATCCTGCCCCAGCGCAACCCGGTGGTGCTGGCCAAGGAGCTCGCCACGCTCGACCGGTTGTCGGGCGGGCGCGTCGAGCTCGGCATCGGCATCGGCTGGCTGCGCGAGGAGTTCGAGGCCATCGGCGTGCCGTGGGCGCGACGCGGCGCCCGCAACGACGAGTACGTCGCCGCCATGCGCGCCCTGTGGGCCGGGCCCCACGCCGAGTTCCACGGCGAGTTCGTCGACTTCCCCCCGGTCACGTGCAGCCCGCGTCCGACGCAGGCCAACATCCCGATCATCGTGGGTGGCGACACGCCCGCCGCCATCGACCGCGCCGCCCGCCTGGCCGACGGTTACTTCCCCGGCGAGGGCGACGCCGACCGGCTCGCCGCGCTCATCGCCCAGCTCGGCGTCGCCGCGGCGGCGCACGGCCGTTCGCCGGGCGCCATCGAGGTCAGCGCCAACGTGCGCCCCGACCTGGCCGACGACGCCCTGGTCGCCCGCCACGCCAAGCTCGGCGTCGGCCGCATCATGATCGGCGCGTTCGCGTTCTTCGGTCCCGACGGCCTCGACCGCCTGCGCGCCTTCGGTGAACGGGTCGTGCTGCCGAACCGCGGCTGAGCCGGCCGCGCCGGCCGGGTGGCAGCGCGGCGGCCCGAGCCGCGAAGCTGGGTGCTCGTCGTCGCAAGGGGGAACGGCAATGGGAGATCTCGCGTGGGTGGCCGATCGCATCGCCATCCAGGACTGCCTGGTGCGCTACTGCCGAGGCATCGACCGCGGTGACGCCGACCTCGTGCGCTCGGTGTGGTGGCCCGACTCGACGGCCGACTACGGCGGCTACAAGGGGCCCGGCGCCGACTTCGGCGACCACGCCGTGGCCAGCCTCAACAAGAGCTACCAGGCCACGCAGCACACGATCCTGAACTCGACGGTGGAGCTCGACGGCGACGTCGCCCACACCGAGACGTACATCCACGCCTACCACCTGAGCAAGGTCGCCGACGGCCAGCAGCAGACCGTGTTCCTGTTCGCCGGCCGCTACCTCGATCGCCTGGAGAAGCGCGACGGCGAGTGGCGCATCGCCCAGCGAGTCCTGCTGTACGACTTCGACTGGGTCGAGCCCGTGGGCGGCAAGATGCCGGCCGAGTGGTCGTCGAAGTTCAACCAGGGTCGCCGCGACAACGGCGACCTGTCGTACCGCCGCGGCGCGTAACCGGCACGCCGCCCGCCCGTCCGGGTGGGCATGACCAAGCGAACCACCACCCTGCGTGCCCTGCTCGTCCTCGGAGCCGCGGCAGGCGCGCTCACGTTCACGGCACCCGCCCACGCCGCCGTCTTCACGTGTCAGGAACTGAAGACGGTACCTGCCGGCGGCTACCACGATCCCGACACGGGCGCGTGGATCGACGAGTCGCAAGGGCGTCGAGCGGAACAGCCAGGACATCGCGGTGATCGACAGTCAGGTCGCCGCCACGAACCGGCAGCGCGCCGCCCGCCGCTGCCGATGAGCCGGTAGCCGTCCCCGCTCTCTCGCATCTGTTGCGACCACCCCTCGGCGGAGCAGGAGTTGGTCGCAACAGATGCGGGGAAGGTCCGCGCGGGTCCGACCGGCGCGTGCCGGTAGACTAGGCTCAGCGCGTCGCGGCGTCGAGCTCCTTGCGCAGGACCGCCTTGTCGACGTCGTCGAGCCAGGCGCCGTCGATGGCGTTGGCGGCCACCCGCACGACGTCGTCGCGGGTCCACCCAAGGGCGGCGGCCACGTTGCCGTACTCGGTGACGAGGTCGGTGGGGATCATCGTCGGGTCGTCGGTGCTGAGCGACACCGGCAGCCCGGCGCGCAGCATCGTCGCCAGCGGCGTCGACGCCGGGTCGACGCCGTCGGTGAACACGCCCGCGTGGAAGTTGTTGACGAACCAGGCGCCGGTGACGTGCACGCCCGAGTCACGCACCAGCTTCTGCACGGCCGGGTCGTGCACCATGGCGTAGCCGTGGTCGATGCGGTCGCACCCGAGCACCTCGATCGACGTGCGGACGTTGACGCTCGACCCCATCTCGCCGGCGTGGGCGGTGCGCTTCAGCCCGCCGCGGCCGGCCGCGGCGTAGGCCTCGGCGAACAGCTCGGGCGGTCCCGAGTCCTCGTCGTCGTCCAGACCGATGCCGATCACGTACGGCGACGGGTGGGCGAGCACGGTCTCCACGAGCTCGAGCGCCACCGCCGGTGTGTGGCGGCGGTTGATGTCGGCGATCATGCGACAGCGCACGCCGAAGTCGGCCTCGGCGGCCTCGATGCCGGCGGTGAGACCGGTCACCATCGCGGCGTAGTCGAGGTGGGGGTGGTTCGTCGGGCTGAAGAACATCTCCCGGTAGCGCACGTTGCCCGTCTTCACGCCGTGGGCCAGCGAGTCGTACACCGCCCGTTCGAAGTCGTGGGCGTCGCGCATCGACTCGCACACCAGGTAGAGCAGTTCGAGGAAGCCGAGGAACGACGTGAAGTCGTAGGCGTGGTCGGGGTCGCGGGTCGGCAGCACCACCTTGTGGCGCGCCGAAAGGTCGAGGAACGTGTCCACCGGGACGGCGCCCTCGAGGTGGCAGTGCAGCTCCACCTTGGGCAGGGCCCGCAGGAACGTCTCGTCGATCATCCGTTCGAGGCTAGGGCAGGCGTGTTTCGAACGTGTTCCGCGCCGGTCACGGCTGGGCGGGTGGCGCCACGATCTGCCCGGGGGCGAACGCCGCGATCGTGGCGGCGTCGGCGCCGAACGCCAGCGTCCACGTCTGGTTCGACAGCGATTGGGAGGCGAACACCGGCATGCGCCAGTTGGCCGACGCGATGTTCCACAGGTCGGCCACCACCGCGCGGTGATAGGCGGTCTGGAGGCCCGAGAAGTCGGCGGGCGCCAGCACCTGCGCCCGGAACAGGTAGCGGGCCAGCTGGTGCATCTTGGCCGACACGACGACGACGTTGATGTTGTCGGCGCTCGACAGGCCGTGGGCCGCGAGGTGCTGGCCGAACCGGTTCTCCCACTCGAGCTCGAGCACGTAGGCGTTCATCTCCCACAGCTGCGACTCGAAGCCCTGGTCAGCGATACCAGGCGTCAGCTCGTTCGACAGGTAGATGCGGGCCACATCGTGCGCGGTCTGGCGCACGACGGTGTCGGTGACGAGCGCGTCGATGCGGGCGTCGACGTCGGCGCGCGTGGCGATCTGGTCGAAGCCCACGAACGTCCAACGGTGGCCGCCCGCCGGGGCCATCGGTAGGCACCGGACCCCGGCCCCGAACCGGCCGGTGTTCTGCATGAAGTGGATCACCTCGTGGTAGGCGGTGGCGACCGCGCTGCCCACGTCGGCCACGGTGATGCTCTGGCCGTTCTTGGCCGTCCACTTGTCGTCGACCCAACGGTCCCAGTCGGGCTGGCTCGCCACGATCGCCGGGAACGGCCCGCTGTAGTAGGCGACCGTGTAGGTGATGTCACGGAAGGCCTGCTTGGTCATCGTGGGCGTCACCGCCGTGCGCAGGTGGTCGGCCAGGCCCGGGTTGATGTCGATGCGCTCCGCTCCGGCGCCGTTGACCTCGGTGCACGAGAACGGCTCCGGCGTGGCGGGTCGCGTGCGGGTGACGACCGGCTGCACCTCCTGCGCCACGGGCTGGCCGAGGTAGTAGCCGGCCACGTCGACCACGAGGTGGGTGCCCTGCTGCGAGAACAGCCGGATCGTCCCGCCGTGGCCGAGTGCGGCGAACGCGGCGTTGGCCACCGTGGCGCCCGCGGCGGGCAGGTTGAGGTTCGACGCCAACGGCATCACCGTGTCGGCGGGGAAGGCGGTCACGTAGCCCGCTGCGGTCGCCTCGGTGCCCGTCAGGTTGAGCACGACGGCGCCCACACCCGCCGCCGGGACGCCGCCGGCGCCGCCCACCACGAGCGAACGGGTCTGGCCCGCCGCCACGATGGCGGTGGCGCGGGTGTCGAGGATGCGTGCCGGCGACAGGGGCACGAACAGGCCGTCGGTGCCCGACGCCGCCGTCGCATCGGTGAACCAGCCGGCGACGTCGGCCACGAGGTGGGTGCCGGTCTGGGCGAACAGCGACACGCGGCCGCCCGTGCCGAGCGGGACGACCACGAGGTTGGGCACGGTGGCGCCGCGCGCCGGCAGGTTCAGCACCGACGCCAGCGGCCGGGCCGCCCCGG
Organism: Actinomycetes bacterium; assembly: GCA_031423915.1. Classification (GTDB taxonomy): domain Bacteria; phylum Actinomycetota; class Acidimicrobiia; order Acidimicrobiales; family Ilumatobacteraceae; genus JANMAT01. Next base: position 17,610 of record JANPGL010000605.1, read on the forward strand.
TGGGCCAGGCCGACACGTAACCGGCCGCCGCGGCCTCCGTCGCCGTCACGTTGAGCACGACGGCGGCGATGCCCGACGTCGGCAGGCCGCCGCGCCCGGACACCTGCAGGTCGACCGTGCCGCCCGCCGGCAGCGCACCGGTGGCGCCGTTGCCGACGCGCGTGTCGAGGATGCGCTGGGGCTTCTGCGCCACGAAGCGCCCGCTCGTGGAGGCCGCCGCCACCGTCCAGTATCCGGACACGTCGACCACCAGGTCGCCGCCGGCCTGCGAGAACAGGTCGACCGCACCGTTGGCGCCGAGGCGAACGACGACGAGGTTGGCCAGCGTCTGGCCGCGCCCGGTGACGTTGAGGTTCGACACGACCGGCCGCGGCTCACCGCTGGGCGACGCCGTGAAGTAGCCGACCGCCGCGCTGTCGGCCGCGGTCAGGTTGAACGCCACCGCCAGCGCGCCCGAGGCCGGAACACCACCGCGGCCGGCCAGCGGGAGGGTGATCGTCCCAAAGGCCGGGAGGCGACCGCCGACGCCGCCGGTGCCGTCACGCGTGTCGAGCACCCGGGCCGGGGGCAGGGGCACGAACCGGGCGCTCGCCACCGCGGCCTCGGCGGGCCGACTCGGGGCGACGGCCAGCCCGGCGATGCCCATGAGCAGGGCCGCCACTGCGAGGAGGGCCCGCCGGGGCGCGCCACCGACCTCGGGGCGCGGTTCGGCGGGGCTTCGACGCACGAGGGGACCTCCCTGACGGGATCGGGACCCGTCGGTTCTAGCTCACGGAGAGCGCGAACGCGGCGCGCGCGTCGAGCCTTGACCGAGGGCTGGCCCGGGAGGTGGGGAACCGCTAGGGGGTGGCCCTCACGGGTGCGCCACGAGCCACGCCGGCAGCTCCCGGATCGAGGTGAGGGTGGGGACGTCGCACTCGGCCACGGCGTGCTCGTGACCCCAGGTCAACGCGTACGGGATGTGCACGGCACGGCCACCGATGGCGATCACCGGCAGGACGTCGGAGCGCATGGCGTTGCCGGCCATCACGAACCGGTCGACGGGGATGCGGTGATGATCGAGCACCCGGCGATACGTGGCGGGGTCCTTCTCGTTGACGATCTCGACATGGTCGACGAGGTCGAGCAGGCCCGACTGCTCGAGCTTGCGCTCCTGGTGGATGAGATCACCCTTCGTGATGATGACCACGCCGTACCGGCCGGCCAGCACCTCGACCGTCTCGGCTACTCCGTCGAGCAGGTCGACCGGGTGGACCAGCATCTCCTTGCCCCGCTCCACCAGCGCGGCCAGCACGATCGACGGCACCCGCCCGCCGGTGACCTCGACGGCCGCCTCCACCATCGACAGCGTGAAGGCCTTGACCCCGTAGCCGAGCAGGTGGAGGTTGCGCCGCTCCACGTCGTCGAGCCGTTCGACCAGGTTCAGGTCGGGGTCGCAGTAGGGCTGGAGCAGCTCGCAGAACCACGCCTGGGTGTCCTGGAAGACCCCTTCGGAGTGCCACAGCGTGTCGTCGGCGTCGAGGCCGACCCACTCGATCGTCATCGGACCGGTTCCTTCCGGGGCCACCCGGCCGCGCTCGTCTCGAGGAGGATCTCGTCGTCGCCGTCGGGCGCCGTGCGGAGCACCTCGACGCGACGGAAGCCCAGCCGCTCGAACAGGGCCAGGCTCGGAGCGTTGCGAGCGTCGACGAAGGCCTGCACCCTGTCGACCATGGCGGCGCGAATCAGCAAGTGGACCACGGCACCGACGGCTTCGGTGGCTAGGCCCCGGCCCTGGTGGTCGGGCGACAGGGTCACGCCTACCTCGGCGGTGCCGCCGGGCGGCGGCGTCACCGACACGTACACGTCGCCCACCATGCGCTGGTCGAGGCGGACGGCCAGGTTGACCCCCGTGCCCGGCTCGCCGGCAGTGTCCCCGGAATCGGCAGCGACGAACGCCTCGGCCCGCGCCACCGAGTAGGGGGCGCTCCACGACTGGTAGCGGGCCACGTCGGGATCGCTGCGGTACGCCGCGATCACGGGCGCGTCGGCCGGCGTCATCCGGTCGATCGTCAGGCGGGGGGTCGTGATCGGCAACGGGAGCATGGGTCGCGGCTGGCCGGGCGGATGGTGCGGGCGGGCAGGGGACTCGCAGGCTACCTGCGCCCCTGCCCGCCCGTTCCGCGCGGCACCCCGGAGGGGGGCGGAAGAGGGTGCCGCGCCGACCGCGGGGCGACGCCGGATCGCGTCGCCCCCGGGCGCGTCAGCCGTTGGCCATGGCCGCGCGCAGACCCTGAGACCGGGCCAGGCAGTCCTGCCCGGTGAGGTCGAACGCCTCGTTGAGGCGCGTGAGCGCCGTGCGGAAGCTGCCGTTCCAGTCGGCTTCGAAACGGTCGCGGGCCGGGCCGGTCCACGCCGTGGAGGCGAAGCAGGTCTGCACGGTGTTCATGACGCCGGCGATGGCGTCGATCTGGCGCCTCAACGTGGCGCCGAGCTCGTCGAGCTGATCGGGGTCCGCGCCCCACATGCCTGCGGCCATGATCGGGCTCCTCTCGTGTGATGGCGGCGCCGGGATGGCGGCCGCACGTCGTCACGAGGTGCGTGGGAGCGAGGCGCGCAGATGTGGAAGAAAAACCTGGGGCGCGTCCGGCACGAACGCGCGCTCGTCGAGCAGTCGGAGCAGCTCCGCGACCGTGACCCACTCGGTCTGCAGGACCTCGCCGTCGTCGAACGAGAACGGGCCGTCGTGGCGCACGCGGTAGACGCGGCCGTGCAACCGCAGGCCGTCGCGGCCATCGGCGTGCCCGAAGCGCGCCACGCCCAGCGGTTCGAGTGGGACGCCGGTGACGCCCAGCTCCTCGGCCAGCTCGCGTCGGGCCGCCTCGTCGTAGGGTTCGCCCGCCCCGACCACCCCGCCGGCGCCGATGTCCCACACGCCGGGGGCGAAGTCCTTGTCGAAGCTGCGCTGGGCGATGAGCACGGCGTCGTCGGAGCGCTGCACGAGCAGATACACCGCCCGGTGCCACGCCGCACCGGCCCGCATCTCGGCGCGAGTGATGACGCCGACCACCCGGTCGTGCTCGTCGACCAGGTCGACGAGCTCCTCGCCGACGGTCACGCCACCTCGACCTCGTCGCCGACGTGGATCTCGCCGGGCTGGATCACGTGGCACGAGATGCCGAGGTCGCCGCCGGCGCGCAGGATGGTCTTCAGCACGTCGGGGTCGCGCTCGATGCCGCCGGGCTGGGCGCGGGTCGTCAGCACGCACCGCGCCGTGCCCTTCACGACCGACAGCACCGCCGTGCCGACGCGCAGCGTAGCGCCGACCAGGTCGAGCTCACCGGCGTCGTTGACCACGACGTTCGGTCGGAAGCGGCGCAGGTCCCACGCACCGGCGCTGCCCGTCGACAGCAGGTGGACCTGCGTGCGGTTCGAGTCGTGGAAGCTGCCCTTCGGACCGTTCCACTCGAGGATCGTGCTCGCCTCGTCGAACGGGTCCTCGGCGATCTCGTACGTGCCGCGCCCGTCGGCGGTGGCCTCCACGAGCGTCACGTCGCGACCGAGCCACCCGGCCACGTTCGTGTGGTCGCCAGGGAGCGTGACGACGGGCCGGTCCTCCACCCACGTCGCGCTGCCGTACAGCAGCTCGGGCACCCGCTTGGCCGTGAGGACCTTGCCGGTCGAACGGTCGCGCACGCCCCACCGGCGATCGCCCTCGAACCCGGTGGCCGTGACCGTGGCCCGCACCAACCGCTCGCCCTGCATCGACTTCACCGGGTACCGCCACAGCTGGACCACGCGCATGCGTCAAGCCAACCACGCCCCGCCGCCCGGCGCCATGGGCTGGTGGCGCTCGCGTCGCTGGGTCTGCTCAACTGCCGGCGAGGTCGCGAACGAGGGGGCAGGCATGAGCGGACGGCTCGAGGGCAGGGTCATCGCCATCACGGGTGGGGCGAGCGGCTTCGGTGCGACGACGGCGGCGCTGGCCGTGGCCGAGGGGGCCCGGGTGGTGCTCGGTGACATCCAGGACGAGCGCGGCGCCGGCGTGGCCGCGGGGCTCGGCGACAAGGCCATCTACCGCCACTGCGACGTGACCCAGGAGGCCGACGTCGCCGGCCTGGTCGACGCGGCGGTGTCGACGTTCGGTCGTCTCGACGGCATGGTGAACAACGCGGGCATCGTCGGTGCGGTCGGCCCCATCGACGAGACGCCGCTCGACGAGTACGAGTTCACCATCGCCGTGCTCCAGCGCTCGGTGTTCCTCGGCATGAAGCACGCGGCGCGGGTGATGAAACCGCAACGCTCGGGCGGCATCGTGTCGATCTCCAGCGTGGCCGGGCTCACCGGCGGCCTCGGCACCCACGCCTACGCCGCGGCCAAGACGGCGGTGATCGCGCTCACCAAGAACGTGGCCGCCGAGCTGGGCGCGTTCAACATCCGCGTCAACGCCATCGCCCCCGGCAAGATGGCGACGCCGATGAACGCCGCACTGGTGGTGGGCGACCCCGACGACATGGCGGGCACCGTCGCCTACATGAACAAGGTGTCGCCGCTGGCCGGCCGAGGCGGCACGGCGAGCGACATCGCCGAGGCCATCGTGTGGCTCCTGTGCGACCAGTCGGGCTTCGTGAGCGGCCACACGCTGGTGGTCGACGGCGGCCTCACCACCGGCTCCCCCGAGGACCCGGCCAACCGCCCACCCCGCCGCTTCGACACCTACCAGCCGATCGTCCGCGAAGCCGGCAAGCGCGGCCTGTAGCGAGGGGTGGTCGGTCGACTGTGTCCTGGGTCGGGTTCACGCCATATGTGGCTAGAACACGACCCAGGAGGAACCAGGTCGTTCGGCCGCCGGTTGCTCGACGACCTCGTCGACGGCATGACGTTCACCGGCTGAGCGGTACTCGTCAGAAGATCGGCGACAGGGGGTCGAGGCCCAGGAGCACGCGGCCGGCGTCGTCGATGGCGTGCGGGGTCACGCTGAGGTGCTGGCCGACCACGTGGACGTCGCGGAAGCAGCGGGCCAGCGGGTGGTCGGCGTCGCTCATCGCGGTGCCGGCCACCGAGTAGAGCCCGGTGACGGCCTCCGCGCAGCGCCGCGCCGCATCGGAGCACGCCAGCCGCACCATCGCCCGCTGACGTACCGATGGCTGGTCGCCCGCCACGACCGTGGCCCACAGGTCGCCGACCGCGTGATCGACGAAGCCGCGCGCCCCGCCGAGCAGCGCCTCGGCCTCGGCCACGGCGGCCTGGACGCGCGGCCGCTCGCGCATGAGCGCACCCGACAGGCGGGGCGTGCGCTCCGACGCCAACGCCACGAGATGGTCGATGGCGCCGCGGGTGATGCCCGTGGCCACGCCGACCTTGTTGTAGGCCAGGCGGGACATGACCGGTAGCCGGAACAGCGGCCTGTCGTGCTGCATGCGGTCGTGGCGCGTGCGCGTGACCCGAGCGTCGGGCACGAACACGTCGCGCACGACCACGTCGTGGCTGCCGCTGCCGCGCAGGCCCGGCGCGTTCCAGGTGAGCAGCACGTCGTACTCGTCGCGGGGCACCAGCGTCTCGACGGCCTCGCCGCGCTCGCCGCCCTCCACGAAGCTCTGGCACCAGAACCAGTCGGCACGCTGGCAGCCGCTGGCGAACGGCCACTGCCCGCTCACCACGTAGCCGCCCTCCACGGGGCGGGCCCGACCGACCGGGTTGAGCGCGCCGCAGATCACGACGTCGGGATGGTCGCGCACCACGGCCTCGGCCGTCGATGGTCGCAGCCACGCGCTGCCCAGGCCGGTCGTCTCGACCCCGATCATCAGCACCCACCCCGCGGCGCCGTCGGCGGCGGCGACCGCCTCGATGGCGTCGATCGTCGTGAGCGGATCCGTCTCAGCGCCGCCCAGTGACGCCGGCACGCACAGGCGGAACAACCCGGCGGCGGCCATGGCCCGCACGACCTCGGCATCCGGCCCGACGGCTGCCTCGGCGGCCGCCGCCCGGGCCGCCACGAGCGGCTGCAGCGAGCGGGCCGCGGCGACGAGCGGGTGCGACCCGCCGCTCACCCCCGGCTCCACGCCAACGGCGCCACGCCCGTCACCGTCACCCCCACCGTGCCCGCGGCGTCGACGATCGACGTCCACGTGTCGTCGGGCAGCTCGAGCCCGTGCGCCAGGTGCGCGGCCCGTTTGGCCCGTTCGGGGTCGCCGGGCGCCAGCACTTCGTCGACGCCCGCGGCCGGACGCGACGCGCGCAGCCAGTCGATGTAGTCGACGACCTCGCGGTGGAACGCTTCGGTGTGCCCACCGGTGAGGTGGTCGGGTGACAGGTAGATCGACAGCATCCCGTTGCAGAACGGCTGCACGCCGGGACCCGCGGCGCCCGAGCCGGTGAGTGCGCCGGCCAGCAGCTCGCACATGACCGACAGGCCCGACCCCTTGTGCTCGCCCATGGCGCGCAGAGCGCCCGCGCCGCCGAGGCCGGTCGGCGCCTTGCCCGGCTCCACGGGGCCGTACAGCGCGCGCGGATCGGTCGTCAGGCGGCCGTCGCCGTCGATGAGCGACCCCTCGGGCAGGGGCTTGCCGCCGTTGAGCGCCACCAGCGCCTTGCCTTCGGCGACCACCGAGGTGGCGAAGTCGAGGATCACCGGCGGCCGGTCGTCGCCGCACGGCACGCCGATGCACACCGGGTTGGTGGCCATGCGCCGGTCGATGCCGCCGAACGGTGCCACCATGCGGCTGCTCGACACGTTGACGACGTGGATCGACACCAGCCCCGCAGCGGCCGCCATCTCGGCCCACTCACCGATGCGGCCGAGGTGGCCGGCGTGGCGCAAGGCCACGATGCTCACGCCATGCTCGGCGGCGCGGTCGATGCCGGCGCGCACGGCCTGCGGACCGATCCACTGGCCCATGCCGTGATTGCCCTCGAGCACCACGAACACGCCGCCGTCGATGACCGGGGTGACCGCCTGCCCGGCGTGCTGCACGCCAGCGGCGAGCCACTGCACGTAGCGCTGCGTGCGG